>JAJXWI010000013.1 GCA_021781705.1 bacterium
ATACAATTGAACTCAAAAAGATAAAGGAAACAGTCAAGAAAGATGCGATTGAAAGAATAGAAGTTGAACGAAAATTCGGACTTGCCAAAAGACGCTACAGCATGGGACTTGTCATGGAAAAGCTACCCCTGACAGTTTTGGCAGCAGTTTCACTGACTATCCTAGTGATGAATTTTGATAAAATCCTTAGGTGGATTTTTTTATCCCTATTTTCTTTGCTCTCGTTTATCAGGATTTTGATGATCTTCATCCTGGAAAGCATGGAAAGGCTGTACTTCTGTAAAAATCCTTATAGCAGACTTAAGCCAGTTGTGGCTTTTACTTGATGAAAATGGTAAAAAATAATATTTTGAGAATTATTCAGCAATCATTATTTAGACTTTTGGGTTAAAATGCGGCTAAAAAATGGCCTATGTCAATACGCAATTGGAAACT
This sequence comes from bacterium, assembly GCA_021781705.1. Classification (GTDB taxonomy): domain Bacteria; phylum Verrucomicrobiota; class Lentisphaeria; order Victivallales; family GWF2-38-69; genus JAJXWI01. The sequence goes on from JAJXWI010000013.1 coordinate 436, forward strand.
GGCTCTTAGCCGTTTTACGATTAGGGTTGAAGGAAGGGTGCAATTGTGAACACAAAGAAAATGAGCTTCGGGGGCTACTTCGGAGATCTGCTTTCCCCTCGCTCATTAAAAAACAAGAAAGACCGGTTACACAAAATTACTGAAAGAGCCCCAGGTAGTCTATAATAGATGTGAATTTTTCACGTTGTTCATGGCTAGTCTCTACTTCTCTCTTTATTGACATCAAAGCTTGCGGAGTTCTTCCGTGTTTATCCACAATATTTATATCTACATTGCATTTCTCGATCAAATATTCCAGTAATAACTTAGTTTCATCGAAAGATTCTTTATTAATTCCACTCATAACTGCATAGTGTAAAACAGTAAAACGATCGGTAGTTGATGTTACCAATAGTAAGTCAGGAAACTTAGCAAGCATCATCTTAACTGTTGGCAAATCTGCTGATTGTGCTGCTGTTAGAAAGGTTGTTCGCGTTTTATCGTCATATGTTTTAATTATCTCTTCTTCGGAAATTTCTAGAGGTTCTTTTAATTGATCGTGTTTGGAAAATTGTATATGAAATACCTCAGGGATGGATATTTTACCAATAGCAGCCTCCATTGTTGTCTTACCCTTACATACCTCATGCCCCATTATTTTTACCTCTTCCGGCAAGTAATGTTGTTTCAATTCGTTCGCATTTAGAACTGCTATCTTAACTACTCCATAAGGGCTAACTATATAAAAGTTTCTTATCATAAGACAGCGATCCGTATAAAAACAAAAACTTTCAATATCTTTGTCAGAGGGACGCACCATCGAAAATCTGGCCCATCTTTGCACTTCTTTCAGGTAATTCCTCTTATCTTTCCAAGGTAAAGCAAGGAATTTGTCCAGCGCTGAAGTCAGCAATGTAGAAAATATAAATTTTTCACAAATTAATGGATGTATATGTACATGATTAAGATCCCCTCCAATTGATGATAAATTTATGCCTTTCTGATTTACTGACATGTAGGGAAATATTGGATGACTTTTCAGAACAAATTCTCCAGTCAAATTGTACCAATAGTTGCCATCAATCTTGAAAGCAAAGATTACTTCTTTTGTTCCAGTGCACATATTTCTTAACGCCTTTAATCCGTCATCAAATGATCTCGAAACATAATAATCTTCAAGTGAAACTTCAAAATCTCGATATTCAAGAAAGTTAACCGACAGACATCTGGGTGTCATTAAGCCGAACATTCCGAAAAACATAACTAAACATATTATAAGACAAGTATATTTTTTCACAGTGAAATCCTCCTTATTCTGTGCGGTTTGTAAGCGTCATATTTTCTATAGTAAATAGCCTGATGTTGATGCACTACTATAGAACAGAAAAGCATCGAACTGACAGTAAATACTTATTGAACTATAATCTTGGTTCAAATTTTTTAAACAAAAAAATAAAAAATATGCTTAATTATTGCAGCTTGATAAGCAATGCGTTATAAATACATGTCTATTAATAGGAGGGGGCAGGAAGCAATTGTGAATTATCCTTAGAAACCAAAAGGAACTTATGAAGGATAAAGATAATATTGACAGAATAGAGAAAGAGGGAACTTGAAAAGCTTAGGAAGAGAAAAACTGATAGGCGTTTTAAAGCCTCTTACTCCAGAAGAATTAACATTCATAATCGGCTTGTACATCATTGCAAAGATAAACAAATAACACTACAATCTTCCTTAATTCGCAGTGTTTAAAGATCACTTAATGTACCTAAGAATAGCAATAGTTTGTTATTAGCGTATGAACAGTAGAGGCCAGAAAATTATTCTTCTTGTTGAAGACGAACCTTCATTAGCCAAGATCGAGGGAATGGTTATTGAGAAGTTCGGGTATAAGATCATTTTTGCCAGTACCGGAGAAAAGGCGGTAGAGTGCGTTGAGGAATTCCCAGATATCGACCTTATCCTTATGGACATCAACCTGGGTTCAGGAATTGATGGAACTCAAGCTGCCAGAGAGATACTTGAAAAAAGACATTTACCTATAGTATTTTTGACTTCTCATTCAGAAAAAGAATATGTTGATAGGGTAAAGGCGATTACCCGCTACGGCTACATAGTCAAAAATTCAGGTAGCTTTGTTCTTCAATCTTCCATCGAGATGGCTTTTGAGTTGTTTGAATCAAATAAAAAAAATCAACTAGAAAAAGAATTCAATCAGACTTTGTTCGACAATCTACCAGCAGGGATAGTAGCTCGTGACGATAGGGGGATGCTAGCTTTGTTTAACAAGACTTCATCTGCGTGGCACGGAGTAGATATTAAGAAACTGCCCCCTGAAGAGTGGGGTAAACATTATGGCTTATATGATGTTGATGGAGTTCCGCCCCTGTCCGTGGAACAAATTCCATTATTCCGTGCTTTTAAAGGGGAACGTTTTAAAGGGGTGCAGATGTCCATAGTAGAGGGTAAGCCTCCGCGCTACATTTCTGTAAATGGAGCCCCTTTCTATGGATTCTAACAAGAAGAAGCTCGGAGCAGTCGTAGTAATGACAGATATTACTGAAATAAAGAAGACCGAGAAAGCCCTAAAGTTAAGCAGCGAACGTATTATTCTTGCTACAGATGGAGCTAATCTTGGACTTTGGAATTGGAATACAGATACTGGAGAGGTCATCTGTAACAATAATGCCAAAGTAATGTTTGGCATCCCGACGGACTTGGCTATAATCCATCAGGACCGCCTCCGCAAAGCATTACACCCCGACGATCTGGAGAGGACAGCTAAGGTGATAGAGGATGCTCTCGAAAATCACAGAGATTATGATGCCGAATTTCGTAGCCTTTGGACAGATGGTAGCATTCACTGGATTTCAGCAAAAGGGCGCGGTTATTACGATTCAGCAGGTAAACCTTGCCGGATGGAAGGTGTATGTTTTGACATAAGCGAATTCAAGCATAAGGAGAGCGAGCTCGAAAAGAGTATATCACTCCTCAATGCGATCAATGACGGGACTTCGAATCTGGTCTGCATTAAAGACAAAAAAGGGCAGGTAATATTCGCCAATCCGGCGATGATCCGATTTGTCGGAAAATCAGAAGAGGAGATTATCGGCAGATCTGATGTTGACATCGTTGGGAGCTTGGAACAGTCTGCGAAAATTGCTGAAAATGATCGGATTGTCATGAAATCTGGTGTCACTCATCTCTTTGAGGAATCAGGGGATTCATTGTCTGGACGGTGGAACATGTTATTCTCGAAAACTCCATTCCGTGATTCTCACGGAAATGTGATCGGAGTCATCGGAATAGGAACAGACATCACCCGCCTTAAAGAGACTGAAGATAAAGTTCAAAAACTACTAAAGGAAAAGGAACTCCTGCTCAAAGAAGTTCACCATCGCACACAAAATAATATAAACATTATATCCAGCTTGCTTGAGCTTCATGCGCTTTCTACAAGTTCTCAGTTCGCAATAGATGCCCTGAAAGATGCTAAGATGTAGACTAGAATAGTATTAACATGCTTTATGATGGTATCTACAACTCCGAAAATTACAGTGAAATTTCGCTTAAAGAATATCTTGATAGACTTGCTGACGTAATTCTCCTGCCCATCTATAAAACAAAACATATTACAGTAGAAAGGCATATTGAGGATATTATCTTACCTTCAAAAATATCATTTTCGCTTGGAATAATTATCAATGAAATTCTAACCAATATTGTGAAACATGCCTTCAAGGGCAGGGATAAGGGGAATGTCACAATTTCGTCTTCAAAGAAGAGTGCCAAGGTGCTGATTGTCATTCAGGATGACGGGGTTGGCATGCCTAAAAATATAACATTGAAGACATCTACTGGATTTGGGCTTAGTTTGATAAAATTAATGAGTGAAAGTATAAATGGGAAGATACAGGTTAAACGCTTTAACGGCACAAGCTTTATCCTGGAAATTCCGATAAATACCAAGTCAATATAGGCCTGAGAACATCAAACAACCTTGAAAGTAAATATTCAGTAAAGTATCTCATTATTTTAAATCAGAAAAGTGAGTGAATCTTTACGACATCTCGGCGATCTGTCCCTGTCTAATATTGTATTTTTCAAGGTAGGGCGACCTCGCCGAGGGCGCCGCGTTTTCTTATAGCCGGCCGATTAATTTAGCTGAACACTTACCTTTGCTAAATAATTACACTGAAAACAGCATCAACTACTTTTCTGCATTTTTGCAACAAACATAGCGTCGCAATCAGACATCCATGGATAAATTTGAAGCATGCCATCTGTAGAACTTCCATCTAGCGGGTTAACAAAGCTTTCAAGGGTAAATTCAGAATGGTTCTTCAAAAATTCTTTTATCATTAGGCTATTTTCTTCATCAAAAACCGAACATGTCGCGTATATGAGAAATCCGCCTTTTTTAACTGCGGAAGAAGCATTTTCCAGTATTGAGAATTGGATTGATAAGAGTTCCTCTATTTCTTCTGGAGAAAGCCTCCACCTTGCATCGGGATTTCTCCTCCATGTACCGGAACAAGAGCACGGAGCATCAATAAGCACCCCGTCAAAAGATTCTGCCTTGTTGCTCCTTAGTGCTTTTCCATCCCATGCTTTGCATTCAATGTTTGATTTCTCATTTCTTTTTGCACGCTTCTTTAAATCGTCAAGCTTATATTCCCTTATGTCACTTGCTACTATGCGGCCTTTGTTCTGCATCATACTGGAAAGTTGAAGGCTCTTGCCCCCTGCGCCGGCACAACAGTCCCACCATCTTTCTCCGGGTTTTGCTCCCGCTACAATTCCTATAACTTGTGACGCAATATCTTGTATTTCAAAGAATCCGCTCTCAAAAGATTTTAGGGAATACAAACTCACTTTCGCGTTCTTTATGCACACCGCATCCTTTACTGTTTCACTGGAAAAATACTGGATTTCATTTTTACTGAATTCTTTAAATAATTTTTCGGTGTCAGCGGTCTGTATTCTTAACCAAATCGGAGGCCTCGTCTGGTACCATTTTATTAGTTCTTTTTCGGTAGAAAGAGTTTGTTTTATTTTTTCATGAGCCCATTCAGGAATCAAAGCTGAATACGATATTTTTTTGCTCACCCCAAAAAAACTCAATATTTTCGATGCTTCATCCTCATTAAAAACACTCTGAATAGTCCTGCACAATGTTTCCGGCACATTTAATTCATACTTCCAGTACTCCATAAGCGCGGCTTCTATCGATCCGTCAAAAATTCCTGCGGATAAGGCAATTTTTGACAAAGTCTTACTGCTAAGAGTTAAAAAGTCAGGTTGGTCTTCAGGGGTATGCAAATAAATAATTTCCTTTAACCATCCATACCATCTAAAAACAGAAAATACCACTTCGTACATAATACGCCTGTCCCTTGAACCGTATTTTTTATTGTTTTTAAAATAATAAGTAACGGCCTTATCTGCCGGACGGTTTTCTTTTAATACAGCGTTCAGTGCAAATTTCAGAATGCCATAGCAGGCAATTGCCTGGGGTTTCGCGAGATCTTTTGACATAAAAATAACCTATAATATAGTTTTAAGTTTTTATATAAACGATGTTTAATTTATCCCTGTATGCGAATATAATACCATTTCGGAACTTAAGTTTTGTTGTTTTTACATTGTTTTGAGTACTTTGGACCAGTTGGGATTGTTATAAAAAAGAAGTTTAATGCTATATTTTTGCTTTAACTATAAAAACATTTTGATTATAGTCTCTTTTTGTCGGTGCAGTTCAGTCAATGATCTGACTTAATTAGAAAATCCAGCCGGTCCTGAAAATAAAAGTGTGGGGTACGGTTTGGATAATTTGCTATTTGATATAGAAGATGGAAGAGAGAAGATTCCTGCGGTAGAGTCGGGAAAACATATTCCTCTTGCAGCAAGGCTAAGGCCAGAAACGTTTGAAGAGTTTTATGGGCAAGAGCATCTTGTTTCTGCAGGTAAGCTTTTCAGAAAGTCCATAGAAAGCGACACCTTTGCATCCATTATTCTTTACGGCCCGCCTGGGGTGGGAAAAACAAGCTTGGCCGAGATTATCGCAAAAACTACAGATTCGGCATTCGTAAGACTTTCCGGTGTAATATCTAAAGTCACTGATTTGCGGAAAGAGATAGCTACAGCAATAGAGCGGCGCGGCATAAATAAAAGAAGAACAATTGTTTTTATTGACGAAATTCATAGATTCAACAGGGCTCAACAGGACTCCCTCCTTCCAGATATAGAAAATGGAAATATCAGGTTTATCGGTGCAACGACACAGAATCCCTATTTTTTTCTAGTGTCCCCATTATTGTCGAGATCGCTGATATTCAATCTTAAACCCTTGTCAAAAGAAAATATACAGAATCTGATCAAGCGCGCAATTTTAGATAAGAAAGGGTTCTCCGGGCAGGTAGAAATAGACGATGACGCATTGGGTTTTTTGTGCGAAGTATGTGAAGGCGACGCCAGACGCGCGCTTAATACGCTGGAACTCTCCACCGCAGTGTCTGAAAAAAGAAATAGAGATAAAATCGTAATAGACATACCGACTGTAAGGGAAACAGTCCAGAAGAAGTCAGTTAATTATGGTAAAGATGAACATTACGACACAATAAGCGCATTCATAAAAAGCATGAGAGGAAGCGATCCCGACGCAGCCATTTACTGGCTGGCAAAAATGCTTAACGCCGGAGAAGAGATCATGTTTATTGCCAGGAGGATAGTAATTTTCGCATCCGAAGATATTGGCAATGCCGACCCAAGAGCCGTACAGTTAGCTACATCAATAATGCAGGCAGTGGAAATGATAGGAATGCCGGAAGCTAGAATACTTCTGGCTCAGGCGGTTACTTACTGCGCCACTGCGCCTAAAAGCAATGCCTCCTATAAGGCTATTTCAGACGCACTCGAAGATGTAGAAAAGAATAGGATAGAACCTGTACCAGTTTATCTCAAGTCCAAATATTGCCCAAGCACTGATGAAGAAAAATCAGAAGCTTACAAATACTCACATGCATATGCAAGTCATTATTCAGGACAAGATTACATTGGGGTTCAAAAAACGTTCTATCATCCGGCTGATATAGGATTCGAAAGCAAAATCAAAGAAAGGATAAAATTCTGGAGCAGTTTAAAGGTAAAAAGTAAAGAAGAGTAATTATGGTTTTACAGGTTGTAAATCCCATAAAAATGGTGTATGGAATTGAGTTGTTTTTAAAATATTAATTTTTAACTTATTTTAAGGAGCTTTAAATGTATTATTTATACGCAATTTGGATGATGGCAGGGCTTCTGGCGGGATTCAGCTTGTTGTGGCTGATATCAATGCTAAGAAAGAACACTGCCGTAAGTGTAGCTGCGAGAATAAAGAATGATGCACAGAAGGAATACGAACACATTACCAGGGAAGCTAAGGTTTCTGCAAAAAGCGAAATATTGAAACTGAAAGAATCATTTGAGGATGAGTGCAAAGAAAGAAGAAAAGAACTTACTAAAATAGAGCAGAGGCTTGATTCAAGAGAAGAAAATCTGGACAAGAAGTTGGATGTCCTTGAAGGCAGGTACGATACACTGGATAAAAAGGAAAAAGAACTTACAAAAGTCAAAGAAAAACTTGCAGAAAAGGAAGCTGAGCTTCACCAAAAAATAGACCAGCAAATTAAAGAACTGCAAAGAGTATCAGAACTGGATAGAGAAACCGCTAAGAAGATGCTCTTTGAAAAACTTGATTCTGAATTAAAGCATGAAGCCGGAATCAGGATAAGGGACATACAGGAAAAGACGAAAGAAACAGCGGATGCTGAAGCCCAGAGAATAATTGTTTCGGCAATACAAAGATATGCTTCTGAATGCACATACGAGAGGACTACGGCAACAATACCTATTCAAAGCGATGAAATGAAAGGACGCATTATCGGAAGAGATGGAAGAAATATCCGTTCTCTCGAAGCGGCTACCGGCGTAAATATCCTCATAGATGATACTCCTGAAGCAGTTGTCATTTCTTGTTTTGACCCTGTTAGAAAAGAAATTGGAAGACAGGTTCTAGAAAGGTTGATTTCTGATGGGCGAATACATCCTACAAGAGTAGAAGAAATAACTAAGAAAGTTAGAAAAGATGTCGAAAAAGAGATAATGGATGCCGGCGGCAATGCGGCGCTTGAAATCGGGATACAGGGAATATCTCCGCACCTTATAAAGCTCTTGGGAAGACTGAAATACCGTTATAGTTTTTCTCAAAATGTGTTAAAGCATTCTCTTGAGACGGCTTACTTCATGGGAATGATAGCCGCAGAACTCGGACTCAATGAACAAATGGCAAGGCGTGTTGGCCTTCTGCATGACATAGGAAAAGCCGTTGATCATGAACTTGAAGGATCACATGCAGCAATAGGTGCTGACCTTCTAAGAAGAAATGGGGAGGATCCTATTGTCGTTAACGCGGTAGCCGCTCACCATGGAGAAGTAGAGCCGACAAGCATTTATGCGGTACTGGTTAATGCCTGCGATGCTTTGAGCGCTTCAAGGCCAGGGGCGAGAAGCGAAACGACAGAACTCTATTTAAAGAGACTCGAACAACTTGAAAGCATATCTAATAGTTTTGAAGGCGTTGAATCTTCATATGCCCTGCAGGCAGGTAGGGAAGTCAGAGTAGTCGTAGAACCCCAAAAAATCACAGATGAGAGAGCGCAGTGTCTTGCAAGAGATATTTGCCTGAGGATAGAAAAAGAGATGAATTACCCAGGAAAAATACTTGTTACAGTAATAAGAGAAACAAGGTCCATCGATTACGCAAAATAATAAAAATGAACCTGTTATTCATCGGTGATATCGTTGGAAAAGGCGGAAGAAAAGCTGTCAAGAAGCTCGTTCCTGAGCTGAGGCAGAAATTCGGGTGCGTTTTCTGCGTGGCAAACGGTGAAAATTGTGCTTCCGGCTCTGGAATAACTGAAAAGTGCGTAAAAGATATTTCTCAATATGCTGATGTAATAACGCTCGGGGATCATGTTTGGGATCAGAAAAATTTTGAACAGGAAATTAAAAGCCTGCACAATGTAATTAGACCGGCAAACATCAATCCTAAGCAGCCAGGGAAAGGGTATGGTATATTCAAAATACCGGCAGGTGGAGAAATAGCTGTCATAAACCTCATGGGGCGAACGTTTTTGAAAAGTTCAGCGCTTTGCCCATTTACGGAAATCGACAGGATTCTTAAAGAGATTCCATCGTATGTAAAATGCATACTTGTGGACTTTCACGCTGAAGCTACAAGCGAAAAGCTCGCAATGGGAAGATATCTCAACGGTAAAGTCACGGCAGTACTAGGAACTCATACTCATGTCCAGACAGCTGACGCTATGGTATTCAAGGGCGGAACTGCCTATATCACTGATGTAGGAATGGTTGGCGCAGAAGAATCAATACTGGGCAGAAGTATAGAAAATGTTATTTATAAATTCACTACTGATATGCCAACCAGATTGGAAGTTGTGGAAACTGGAAGTATGAGATTTTGTGCCGCAGTAATAAGTTATGACATGAAAACAGGGCGTGCTTCAGCAATTACCCCGCTTTCTATTCTTACTGACGTAGAATAATTTGGAGTACCTTTATGATATGTTTAAGCGCCTCTGCGATAATGATTTTGATGGAAGATGGTTCTAAGAAACAGTTTGACCCTGAAGAACTGCAAAACAAGCTCACTACATCCTGCCGTTCCGTAGGAATGAAAGACTTTTGGCTTGCCGAGGATATGACCAATGCTGTCGAGAGTGCGCTGCATTACCAAGCTGAAAGGGGTACTATATTCACTGAAAATGAAATTAGTTTATTTGTTGAAAAAATGCTTGAGCAATCAGGATACAAAGAAGTATCTGTCAAGTTCAGAATGCTAGGAAAGCCAGAAGATGAAGAGAAACTTTTCTCCCGCGAAACTGTAAGTAAATTCCTAAAAACAAATCTCAATTTTAACGATGAAGAATCTCTTTTCACGGCAAAAAAAGTGCTCATGGCATGCAGTTCGCTGGGAATAAAAAATCCCCCGGCTAACCTTATTCTGGAACTTGCCAGATATTATAAATCCACAACCCCAGTGACACAGAAAATAGTTCCGACAAGAAGAGTTGGCGCACAGTTGTCAACTCTTATACTGCAAAGGAAGGAAATCCTGCCACTGCTGTCAGATAAAACAAACGAACTTATGGACTGTGGAATCGTAGATGTTTCGGGAGTCAGCACTCTATTTCCTTCTATAAAAATAGATCTAAAATTTGAAGCGCTATCCAGATTTTACAGCCTTGAAGGGATCTTAACAGAGCTGGCATTTTTTCCCTGTTTTGATATTGCCGCTGCAGCAATAAATGAGATAATACCAGTGGTAAAAAATAAACTTATAGACCATAAAGAAATCCTGCAGGAAATTCCTGTTTTTTTGAGATTTTCAGATATGTATCCATTCTGTAGAAAATTCTTTGGAGTTGCTTTTCCTGAAGGCGAAAGCTTCTGTAAAGAATTGGCTTCCGCTTTTACTGAAACTTTGAAATATCCTGTGCAACTTAAAGGATTGAAAGTTATATAAAATTTACGATTTATGATAGCTGATTTTAGATTACCTACAACCACGAACCATCAACCAAAATAAGGGCTTTTATGGATATTCAGTTTTTTGATACAATGACAAGAGAAAAAAGAGTGTTTAACCCGATGAGTCCGAACGTAGTAAAAATGTACACCTGCGGCCCAACGGTTTATAATTACGCCCACATTGGCAATTTCAGAGCCTACATTTTTGAAGATATATTAAGACGTACCTTAAAATACCTCGGATACAACGTGACACAGGTAATGAACCTCACGGATGTTGACGACAAAACCATTAGAGATTCTAATGTCGCAAAAACTCCATTAAAAGTTTATACGAAAAAGTATGTTGACGCGTTTTTTGAAGATTTAAAACGGCTAAATATAGAAAAGGCCGAATTTTATCCCGCAGCTACAGATCATGTTCCGGAAATGATAGAACTGGTAAAAATACTTATTGATAAAAATTATGCCTATAAAAGTGAAGACGGGTCTATTTACTTTTCAATATCGAAATTTCCTGATTATGGAAAGCTGGCCAAAATTGACATGCAGAATCAGCGTTCAGGCGCAAGAGTAAACTTCGATGAATACGAGAAGGATTCTGTAGCAGATTTTGCGCTCTGGAAAGCGTGGACCGCAGATGATGGCGATGTAGCTTGGGATAGCCCTTGGGGAAAAGGCAGGCCGGGTTGGCATATAGAATGCAGCGCTATGAGCATGAAATATCTGGGAAAGACTTTTGATATACACACCGGAGGAATAGACAACATGTTTCCTCACCATGAGGATGAGATAGCTCAGAGTGAGGCAGCAAACTCCCAAAAGTTCGTAAATTACTGGATGCACTGCGAATACCTGGTAGTAAACGGACAGAAAATGTCAAAGTCTCTCGGTAATTTTTACACTGTCAGAGATTTGATAGCGCAAGGGTATTCACCGGAAGAAATAAGATGGGTGCTTATATCCGCGCATTACAGGAAAAAACTTAATTTCACATTTGACGCTCTGAAACAAGCAAGAGAAACTCTCAAAGGATTTAAATCATTCTTCAGCAGGTTAAATGAGGCCGTAAAGACAAACAAACAATCGTTAGTTTCATTCGACTTTGTAAATGACCATATAAACAAATTCAAAGAAGCCATGGCTGATGACCTGAATATCTCAGAAGCTTTAGCTTCAGTATTTAGCCTTGAAAAAGAAACCAATAAACTTTTGACGGCGCCAGGAATAGGGGCAACAGAAGCAAAAACTGTACTAAATGCTTTTACTGGTTTTAACGCAATCCTTGGAGTTTTTGATTTCTCAGAAGAACCAGATAATGTTCCATCCGAGATCAGGGAATTAGCAGAAACAAGGCATGCAGCCAGAAAGACTAAGGACTTTGCAAAAGCAGATTCTGCAAGAAACCAGCTTACGGAACTAGGGTGGATCGTAGAAGATATCCCGGCAGGGTTTAAACTAAAGAAAATATAGCATAAAACACAGATTTTATGAATATTCCTTATTCCTGTTTGAAAAATATTGAGTCCATAAAATGAATCTATTTGAAGAAATAAAAAAAATATCCGAAAAAATTACGGAACTGCTTAAGACTGATGATTTTTTTACAGAAATAGAGCCCCAAGAATTGCGGGATGCCGTAAAAAGTTATCCATTAAGGGGTGGGAAGAGGCTTAGGCCGGCGCTGACATTATGGGCCTGCGGACTGCTTGAGGGGGACACAGAAAAGGCCATTTATGCGGCTGCGGCATCTGAAGTATATCACAATTGGACGCTCGTTCATGATGATATAATTGATAACGACGACATGAGAAGAGGCAAACCTTCCACCCATAAAGAATTAAGTACTTTCGCAAAAAAGAAATATAAACTTAACGAAACACAAGCCGGAAAGTATGGCGTATCTTTTGCCATACTTGCAGGCGACTTGCAGCAGTCTTGGGCTATTAATCTGATTTTAAAAACAGCCGGCCTTGGGATACCTGAAAATGTGGTTCGTTCTATCTGTAATGATATGGTACAGGATCTCTCCGTCAAACTTATATCAGGAGAAGCCATTGATGTAGCTTTTTCCTACAAAGGCGTTGACGAAATATCATATAAAGAAGTCGAACACATGCTCTATCTAAAAACCGGAGCACTCCTGAATTTTTGCGTTATTGCAGGAGCGAAAATAGCGTTAAAAACAACAAATAATGAACACGAGAAAATTAAAAAACTGACGGAGTTTACAACTCATCTTGGGATAGCTTTTCAGTTAAGAGATGATTGGCTTGGCATTTTCGGGGATGCAGAAAAACTGGGTAAACCCATAGGTTCTGACATATCTTCAGCAAAACCTACACTGCTGATGCTGGAAACTCTCAAAAGGAGTGATGCTGAATCAAAACAAATTCTCATTTCGCTCTTGGGAAAAGATAAAATCTCAGAGAGAGAGCTGGAAACTGTCAAGAAAATAATGAAAAAATCAGGCTCGGAAGAGTTTATTTCCAGTAAAATAGCTGAATTAAAAATCAGTGCGGATAAAGCTCTAACCTCTTTCCCTGACAATGATTATAAAAAAATATTTCTTGATATAAACAAATATCTGGCAACAAGAGATTATTAAAATTCAAAAGAGGATATATATTTTTTTCATGCAATCCTCTTGAATTAAAGGTTGATTTAATAATTCAACTAACCTATAATTCGAATCGTTGTTAATTGCACTTAACGCTTGAGTTCAGCATTGGCATTAACTTAGAAATCTTTTTTTAGAAATAAATTAAAGCGGAGCTAATATGGCTGATGATAAAGTCCATCCGTTAGAAGAAAAAAGAGTATTGAAGATAGAAATACTGCCGGAATTTTCAGAAATAACCAGGTTGACACATTTATTAAGAGATTTCTTTTGTGAACGCAATTTTTCTGTTAGTCATACCAATGAAATATGCCTTGTTATAGAAGAGCTTACCGCGAATACCATTATGCATGGCTACAAAGATGTAGCATTGCAGAATAGAGAAAAAATAAGTGTTGAAGTGGAATGTTCTGAGGCGAAGAAAGTATCTATTTTATTTAAAGATGCAGGGGTTTCTTTTGACCCGACGCTTCCTCGCCTTTCAAGAGAAGAAGGTACTATAGGCGGCTGGGGGTTGATGCTGGTAAAAAAGTTAATGCATAGTTTTAAGTATGAGAGAAGCGGCAAATACAATATTTTAAAATTGTCCAAAAAGTATTGGTAAAATAAGACTATGAATTCTTTGAGTGACAGGATACAGCTTGCGCATGGGCGGGGGGGCAGGCTTTCTTTATCTCTTATTAATGATGAAATAGTTCCCAGATTTGGTAAAGGTCCTCTGGATGGGCTTCCTGATGCTGCTACTCTTGGTTCTATATCGGGGGACATAGTTTTTTCGACGGACAGTTATGTTGTTTCTCCTTATAAATTTAGCGGCGGGAATATCGGTAATCTTGCCGTACATGGCACTGTTAATGATATTTTTGTTTCCGGGGGAAGCGCAAAATGGCTTTCCATCGGCTTGATCCTGGAAGAAGGTTTTCCCATGTCAGAATTACAACTGATTCTGGACTCAATAAAATCCTCTGCAGATGAGTGCGAAGTAAAAATAGTTACTGGGGATACTAAGGTCGTAAACAAGGGCCAGTGTGATGGCATCTATATAAATAGTGCCGGAATAGGCGAAAAAATAAAAGAGTTTAATCTTAGCAAATCCAGGCTGGCTGAAGGTGACGCAATAATCGTGAGCGGTAATGTTGGAGATCACGGCATGGCTATTCTTTCCGCTCGAGAGGGAGTGAATATGGAAAATGGGCCTGTAAGCGATACGGCATCTGTTCGCAGCCTTGTCTTGTCCATTTGCCAATGTGCTTCGAAAGTAAAATTCATGCGGGATCCAACAAGGGGCGGGGTTGCCGCGGTTTTGAATGAAATCGTTTCTGGTACAAAGCTGGGAGCTGCTCTTGACAGTCGTAAAATTCCAGTATCTAATGGGGCTGGTGCGCTTGCTGAAATTCTCGGGATTGATATTCTTAATGTTGCGTGTGAAGGCAGAATGATTTTAATTTGCGACAGATGCGTTGCTGATAATATTTTATCTGTCTGGAAATCTTTTCCGGAAGGAGTGAATGCTTCAATAATGGGTTATATCAACAATGAAGCGCAAAGAGTGATTTTAAAAACTGTAACTGGCGGGAGTCGGCTTGTGGATCTCCCTGCCGGAGAGCTTCTTCCTAGAATATGTTAAATTATGCATGAACTTTCACTTGCCGAATCAATGGTCCGCGAACTTACCACATACATTGAAAAAGAAAAAATAAAAAAAGTTGTTTCAGTTACCGTTATAATGGGTAAATTTTCAGGCGTTCAAAAGGAACCCTTTGAGTTTGCGTTTCCTATAGTAACGGAAGGGACGGTTCTTGAAGGGTGTGAACTCAATATAGAACAGCAACCCGGAGTTATTAACTGT
This sequence comes from bacterium, assembly GCA_021781705.1. Lineage (GTDB taxonomy): Bacteria > Verrucomicrobiota > Lentisphaeria > Victivallales > GWF2-38-69 > JAJXWI01. Next base: position 15,474 of record JAJXWI010000013.1, read on the forward strand.
AGTGATTGCGGTGAAGACACCGAGTTGACTATTCCTCTTGTGAAATGTGCCAAGTGCGGGTCTCGTAATGTGAAATTTACTCACGGAAAAGAGTTTTTAATTAAATCTATAGAGATAGAGTAGAATCCTGTAAGTATAGAATTAAAAAAAAAAATAACGGATCACGTATTGAAAGATATATCCATTCACTTTACAATCGTACTCTTGTAATATGCTAAATATTCGCTGAAAATATCGCAGTGTGAATTTATGATTCAAAATATTTTCGGGCAAACAAAATAAAAGGAGGTTTACCTATCCACGAAAATATTTCGCTGTTCAGCGCTATATTGTTGGCTTGGTGAAAACAATATGGAAAAGAATAAATTTCAGTATGTCCCTCCTTTGCTAATTATGGTGAATAGTGATGTTGCGGTTGGGAATTGCGAGGGGGGCACTAGTAGTTGGGAATGCCAGATCTGTAATGTGCTTTAATGGTGCCGATTTTGGCGGTGAAACCGTCTGCACTCCTGGAGCCGTAGATTCTAGTCTTAACGCCGTGTGCCAAACTGGACCTGCTGTAAATGGATGGGTAAATGTTTATTGTCAGACCAATGGTGCAGGGGTGGGTGTACAGATCCTGCAGTGGTGTGCAGAGCTGGCGGGACGGTTGGAACGATGATTATTGGATGTTACACTGTCGGGACAACTGCGAACTTTCCTTGATAATAGTAAGTTTATAATCGTGGGTGGCGGTTCATGCCAGAGATACTGTTGCGGTCTGAAACATTGGGCGCATGTGTTTTACTCCCTCAATTAACAAAAACAAAAGAAAGAAAATTAAGATGAAAAAAATGGTATTGTGTATTGCTACAGGCTTGCTGATATTGTTCTCAGCTACGGCAGAGGATTTCAATGGAACAGAAAAGTCCTGTTCGAATACAAAATATGGCGATCTCATCCCTTCCACTATTCCTGGAAATTTTTCAAAATCGAAAAAGTGGGATGCAGATTTTTTTATAAAAACTTTTTACGATATGCAAGATCTAAATCCAACAGAGAATGACAAAAAGAATTTAACATCATACATCTATGCAGCTGCTTACGCACAGGGGCGGTGGCATAAAGAACATCCGGATGATAAGACGTTAGTAATATACAAGACGGCGATGGATGCACTGGAAGATTTATTTAAAAAAAGGCAGATAGAAAAACAGATAAAAGTAGATTGCTATAGGTTGCTTCAAGAGGGCTTTCAAGACGGGATTAGAGGAACTAATGATCATTTCTTAAAATGTGTGTACAACAGATGGTGAGAGCCTCTATCGCAGTATAGAAAAACATAAAAGTTCAGTGAAGTATGTGCCACAACAAACGGACAGCTCGGCGATCTGTCCCCTACCAAGTTCGTGGAGATCCACATTGGTAGGGCGACCTTCTTTAGATATGCGTTTTAGCTGTACGTATTCAGTGAAATACGTGGTGGAGGGTTCCGCTTCGTCGGAACCTCAAAGATAAAAGCGGATGGGACGGCCTTGCTAAAACGCATGGTAAAAGCTCGTCCCTCCAGATACTTTACTGAACTCTTACTTTTAGCGAGGCCGTCTCGCCTGCTTGGTGTAACCATTGGCATACATAGTTTGCTGAATATCTACAGAAAAACAATAGAAAAAGCTGCCTCTGTACGCTATAAACTGTGTTGGGTTCATTTTATTATTCGTTACAAGTTTAGTAGGGATATTTTATGTTTACTCATATTTGTGAAATGATACTAGCGCTTGGGGTTTTTTACACTGGTATAGTGTGCATAAGTCAGTACTCAAATGAGTATGCCAAAACTAAAAAAGCGATAAAAAAAAGGAAAAGTTCTTCATTGATATTATCTTTTTTAAAGAGCGCCGGCATTACCGCTTTGGCAGCTGATCATGGCAAGCTGGTTACATATTCGGCATCTTCATTTTGTTTTTCAGGACTAATAAATTTTGAAACTGCTTTTGTCTGTATCTTGGGGGCCAGTCTCACTGCCGGTGCATCATCGTTCCTGGCGCTAATTAACGAAAGAGATTTCATTTATATTATTCTTGGGTTTGGTGGACTTATGCGTCTTATTCTCATAAAAAGCCGGCAGGAAAATCTAAAACTTATTGCCATGTTTATAGTTAGTGTAGGCCTTTTGCTTTTCGGAATTATACTCATAAAAGACAATTTTGCGTTCCTAGGTAAAAATGACTATATAAAACATGCGCTAATGACATTTCACAATCCGTTCCTTGTGATTTTTATTGGAACAGTAATTTCGTTCATAATGCAATCTACTGCAGGGTTTACTTTTATGATTGTAGGGTTGTGGGGCGGCAACCTTGTATCTTACGAACAATCTATTCTAATGCTTTACGGGAGTTGTATTGCCTGGTTTTTTAGAATCTGGATATATGCCTTACCATTTAAGGGGTCGGCGAAACGATTGATGTTCGTTAGCGCAGATATTATACTAGCCAGTACTATCATTACTATCGGATTTTATTTTCTAGAAAGAGCCACTTCAATTCCACTGTTAAATAGTTTACTTAGGTGCGTATATAAAAATGTTGTCTTAGAAGTGAGCGGGGCAATGCTTATATCCACCCTGTTTATTGTGTTCTTGAGTTTTATTTTTTTGAAACCCTTAGTCAGACTATATACTAAACGCTATCCTGAAGATAGTGATGAAATTTTGTCGAAGACACACTATATAAATAACATCGAATCATTGCCTAAAAACCAATGGCCTGAGTTGATGAATAAAGAAATAGACAGAATTATCGCTAATTTTCATATTTTAGTAGACATTGAATCTTCCGGCACTCTTCCGAATGCCAAGGCTGTTTGTAATAGTAATGACTTAATTTTAGATAGAATAATAGACCTTCACAAACACATGTACGGAGGAGTGGATAGTAGTAGTAGTTCCTTGCAAGAATATTGGTTATATGAAAAGTTGTTTTACTCGAATAATCTTAATACGAAACTTGTAAGGTACTGTGAAATCATTAATAAATGTGACAGGAGTGGAAAAAACATATTCGTGCACGCAGTATCCGTTCATGTCCTTTTTATACTAAAATGCTTATCAGATTTTATCTATAATAAAGCTAATACACATGAAATAGATATTGTGGCTGAGTCTTTAAACTTTAAGGGCAGAAGTACAAGAGTGTTAGATATTGTAAAGGATATAAAGTCTGAACATGACACTAAATTTGAACTGGCTTATGTTTATTACGATATACTTGCTTCTCTGAGTGAAATAGTCAACACCTACAAATATAGCCTTAATGCCGCCATCCCTGATACGAGGATTCATGAAAATTAAAAATCTATTTTAGTCTGAAATGTGTTGCTACACATACATATGTTCGACTTTTGGATGTTTTAGTATTTGCAAGCCTGTAAAAACAGGAGACTATGGACCTGGTGTATGAAACATGATATAACATCAATTATAAAAAGATATAATGATGATCCTACGCGGCTTATGGATATTCTTATAGATGTCCAGTCTGCCCTAGGGTATCTTTCAGATTCTACCATAGAACAAATTGCAAAAATTTTAGATGTTTCCAGAGTAGATGTTGTACAAACTGTTTCATTTTATCATTTTTTTGCCAGAGCGCCACGAGGCAAATATACTGTTTATCTTAATGACAGTGTTGTTGCTGGCTTCTATGGCAGAGAAAATGTCAAAGAAGCGTTTGATGCGGCGGCTGGAATAAAATTTGGAGAAGTCACGGCAGATGGGCTTATTGGTTTATTTAACACTCCATGTATAGGCATGAATGATCAGGAACCTGCAGCCATAATTAACGAGCGTATTTTTACAAAATTAACGCCTGCTAAGGCCAGGATATTAATATCTGGAATGAAGGCTGGAAAATCTATTGACCAGCTCATGCAAGAAGTTCTTGAAAGTAATGCCAAGCCTTCTCTGAAAAATTCCATGATAGAAAATAATATAATAAAAAAAGGGGCTGTAATATTTTCAGATTACATCCCAGGCTCAGCGCTCAAAAAGGTTCTGAATTTAAGTTCTTTGGAAGTTATCAATATTATGAAAAATGCTGCATTGCGGGGCAGAGGGGGCGCTGGATTTCCAACAGGCATGAAGTGGGATGTGGCAAGAAAAATACATAGCCGCACAAAATATATATTCTGCAATGCGGATGAAGGCGAACCCGGAACTTTCAAAGATAGAGTAATTTTGACGGCTATGCCTAAGCTTGTTTTCGAAGGAATGGCTTTGGCGGCTTATGCCGTTGGTGCTCGTGACGGTATTTTTTATTTGAGAAATGAATATCGCTACATGAGAGAATATCTTGAAGGTGTTTTAAAGGAAATGAGAGCGGACAGATTACTTGGAACAGCTATCTGCGGTAAAAAAGGATTTGATTTTGATGTAAGGATACAATTTGGCGCCGGTGCTTATGTGTGTGGAGAAGAGTCTGCACTTATAGAGTCGGCGGAAGGAAAGCGCGGAGAGCCTCGCGACAGGCCGCCTTTTCCCGTGGAAAAAGGATATCTGCAGAAGCCCACAGTCGTTAATAACGTAGAAACATTCGGTTCTGTTGTAAGGATAATACAAAATGGAGCGGCTTGGTATAACGGGATGGGGACTGAACATTCGAAAGGAACAAAGGTGCTTTCTATTTCTGGAGATTGTGCAAATCCTGGCATTTATGAGGTGGAATGGGGATTTTCTGTAAATGACATACTGAAAATGGCTGGGGCCGAAGATGTTCAGGCTGTCCAGATTGGAGGCCCTTCAGGATCTTGTATAGCTCCTAATGAGTTTGGAAGAATATTGGCTTATGAAGATTTAGCCACTGGCGGATCTCTGATAATCATAGGCAAAAACAGGGATTTGTTAAAAGATGTGGTGCTTAATTTTCAGCGGTTTTTTGCGGATGAATCCTGCGGTTCATGCGTGCCGTGCAGAGCGCTTACAGTTGTTTGTGTAAAACTAATGGAGAGAGTAATAGAAGGAAAGGCTGCAAAAACAGATTTGGATGATATGATTTCGTGGGCTGAGATAATGAAAAAAAATCGCTGCGGGCTTGGACAGACAGCTATGAATCCTGTTATATCTACCATAAAAAAATTTCGTGAGCTTTATGATAAAAAAATAACAGCAAAAGATGAGAGGTTTAATCCGGGTTTTGATTTGAAATCGGCAGTGTCCGATTATGATGCCATCGTGGGAGAGAAATAAATGGGCACATTTGTTAAATTTTATATCGATGGGAAAGAGTGTATTGCCAGGCATGGAACACAGCTGGTTAAAGCCGCGTGCGAAAATAATATTTATATTCCCACGCTATGCAACTATCCGGGAATTCCGCCAAAAGGCGCTTGTAGGATTTGTGCGGTAATAGTTAATGATAAAGCAGTAACAGCATGCACCACAAAAGTGTCAGAAAGTATCGTGGTTCATAACAATACCCCAGAGCTTGAAAAGTTTCGCAAATCCGTAGTGGAAATGCTGCTTTCCGAAGGCAATCACTTTTGTCCATCATGTGAAAAAAGCGGGACATGTGAACTGCAGGCATTAGCGTATAGATACCGTGTTACCGTCTCAGGATTCCCGTATATGTTTCCGTTCCGTGAAATAGAAGCGTGGCATCCAAAGTTGATGAAAGACCATAACCGGTGCATACAGTGCAAGAGATGTATTCGCGGCATAAAGAATGACCAACGTAAGTCTATATTTGCCTTTGGAAAACGTGGGACACATGTAGAAATAAATATAGATCATGATGCGTCCGAAGGGATAAGCGATGAATTGGCGCAGAGGTCTATGGATATATGTCCCGTCGGAGCAATATTGCGCAAAAGAAAAGGATTTGATGTTCCTATAGGGCGCCGAAAATATGATAATAAGCCAATAGGTTCTGACCTGTAGAACTAAATGGAGAATATAAATGACCGATAAAAAAATAATAGCTACTATATCTCTCGCCGGATGTTTCGGTTGTCATATGTCATTGCTCGACATAGACGAGCGGCTGCTTGAATTTATAGAGCTGGTAGAATTTAACAGGTCGCCTTTAACTGATATTAAGAAAATTACCAGAGAGTGCGACATTGGGTTTATTGAGGGGGGCTGCTGTAATGATGAAAACGTGGAAAATCTCATAGAGTTTCGAAAGCACTGCAAGGTATTAATATCTGTCGGAGAATGTGCAATAATGGGAGGAATCCCGGCAATACGCAATACTATTCCTTTAAAAGAATGCCTTGAGGAAGCCTATCTCAATGCTTCTACAACAATCAAATCCAACGATAAAAAAATAATTCCGGGAGATCCGGATATTCCAAAAATTTTAGACAGGGTTTACCCATGTCATGAAGTTGTAAAAATAGATTATTTCCTTCCTGGCTGCCCTCCCAGAGCTGATTTATTGTGGGAGTTTCTTTATGCGCTTGTGACAGGAAAACCGTTTGAGTTTAAATATCAAACATTTAAATTCGATTAATACATTTTTCGGGGAAGACCTGAAAAATGGTGAGAGGAAATTAGATGGGAAGGAAAATTACAATTGAACCTGTAACACGTGTTGAGGGACATGGAAAAGTAACAATCCATTTAGACGATAATGGAGAAGTTGCTCAGAGCAGATTGCATATTGTAGAATTCAGGGGGTTTGAACGGTTTGTGCAGGGACGGCCTTACTGGGAGGTCCCGGTGCTTGTTCAAAGGCTGTGCGGAATCTGTCCGGTAAGCCATCACATTGCGGCAGCAAAAGCTTTGGATGTAGTTGTTGGTGCCGGCACTGGAGATGGTTTGACACCTGTCGCTGAAAAAATGCGAAGATTAATGCATTATGGCCAGATATTTCAGTCTCATACATTGCACTTTTTTTATCTTGCTTCCCCGGATCTTCTTTTTGGCTATGATGCAGCGCCGGAAAAACGCAATGTTATAAATATAGCTGAGGCAAATAAAGAGTTAGCCGTTCAAGCTATAATGATGAGAAAATACGGACAGGAAGTGATACTTGCCACTGCCGGTAAAAAAATACACGGAACAGGAGCTATCCCAGGAGGTGTTAATAAGAATTTATCCATACATGAAAGAGATGCCTTGTTGCATGGGGAGCCTCAGTTAAGTGCCGATAAAATGGTTGAGCTATCTCAATCAGCCCTCGAATTCTTTAAAGATTATTATAAGAAAAATAAAAGTTTTATTGATAATTTTTCCAGATTTGATTCCAACTATTTATCTCTCGTAAGAAAAGATGGAGCATTGGATTTGTATCATGGCGTATTGAGAGCGGTTAACTCTGAAGGTAAAAAAATACTTAATGATGTTGATTATCAGGATTATTTGGAATATATAAGAGAAGATGTTCGTTCCTGGACCTACATGAAATTTCCATATCTTACTCATTTGGGCAAAGATCAAGGATGGTACAGAGTCGGTCCTCTTGCTCGTCTTAATACGGCGGATTTTATACCTACAGCCTTGGCTCAAAAAGAATTTGAGGAATACAAGAAAAACACCTTTGGCAGCCCAAACAATATGTGTATGCATACACATTGGGCTCGCCTTATAGAGACACTCCATGCCGCAGAAATGATAAGAGATTTGCTTAACGATTCTGACTTGCAAAAAGAAAATTTAGTAACGACCGGTACGAGGCAGGGAAGGGGAGTCGGAGTAATAGAGGCTCCCAGAGGTACACTTTTTCATGAGTATGAAGTGAATAATGATGATCAGATAACTAAATGTAATCTCATAGTATCTACTACAAATAATAATGAACCGATGAATCGTGGAGTGAACCATGTGGCAAAAGCATTCATGTCGGGCAAAAAAGAAATTACTGAAAGCATGATGAATGCGGTAGAAGTGGTGATTAGGGCGTACGATCCTTGTCTTTCCTGCGCCACACACGCGTACGGAGAAATGCCTCTGGAAATATCTCTCTATGATTCAAAAGAAAACGTGATTGAACAAAAAAGAAAATGATTGAACAAAAAATACTTATCTATGGCTATGGAAATATAGGAAGACAGGATGATGGCCTAGGTGTTTATTTTGCGGAAGCTATGGAGAAATGGGCGTGCGAAAAAGAGATAAAAAATATTTTTTTTGACACTAATTACCAATTGAACATAGAAGATTCTCTCATTATTGCTGATAAGGATATTGTATTATTTGCTGATGCGTCAACCGTTGGATCTGATTTTAATATAAAAAAACTTGTCGGAACAGAAACCGTATCATCATTTTCAACACATAAAATAAATCCAGAATCTCTAGTTTATATATGTGAAAAACTTTATAACAAATCTCCAGCGTCATATCTTATTACTATAACAGGATGTGAGTGGGACATAGGCCAGGAAATGTCCGCTGCGGCTAAGACAAATCTTATCTGTGCTCTCTCTTTTTTTCAAAAAAAATACACGGAAAGACAGCTTGATTTTTATAGATGATTCCCCATGGCTCACATTTTAGTGAATATTTACCGGTTTTGACGGAGCAAAACCCTCCATTTTCGAGTCTGAAGGGTAAGAGTTTAGTAAAGTAGTATGCACCAAACCAAACGGACAGCTCGGCGATCTGTACCAAGTTCGTGGAGATCCGTATTTGTAGGGCGATTCCTTCAGTCATGCGGTTTAGCAAAGCGCCGAAAGCGCCGCGTTTTCTTATGGCAGGGCGGGTAGTATAAATTCTTTTTTGTGAATTCGGAATTTGAATAGAGGGGCAAATGATCATCCTTACAGTAACCTGGTGCAATTATCTTAAATAACTTTTTAATTGGTTGAGCGCTAAGTTTTAAGAAAAAGTGGTAGCGGCTGTGGGATTCGAACCTACGACCTGCGGATTATGATTCCGACGCTCTAACCAACTGAGCTAAGCCGCCACTATTTGGGAGAGCAGTAAAATAATCCATTTATATCCTAATGCAAGTTTTGAATTTACAAACTATTTTTTTTTTAGAAAGTTTTTTAAATCGCTTCATCATTTTCACTTTTAAGTTTGAATTCAATAAAATCCACTCTAATCTTTTACCACAGGTTGCTTATTTTTTAATAGGATCGAAAGGGAAAATATGACAGCACAGATGATTGACGGGAAAATGGTAGCTCAGAAAATACATGAGGAAACGGCAAAAGAAACGAGACTTTTGAGAGAAAAGTATAATCTTCAACCGGGGTTAGCCGTTGTTCTGATAGGCGAAGATACAGCTTCACAGATATATGTAAACATGAAGGGAAAACTATCAAAAGAATTGGGATTCTTTTCTGACAAAATAGTTCTTGACAAGGACGTGGCTATGCGTGAAGTTCTTCACATAGTGGAGAAACTGAACAAAGATCCAAGAATTCACGGAATACTTGTGCAGTCTCCGCCACCTCCGCAAATTGATGAAGAAAAAGTAATTGAAGCTATAGACTACCGTAAAGATGTAGACTGCTTTAACGCCATAAATGTGGGAAAAATGCTTATTGGCAAAACTGACGGTTTTTATCCTTGCACGCCGTACGGGGTAATAAAACTGCTGGAATATTATAACATTAACCCAAGCGGCAAGCACGCTGTAATAATCGGCCGCTCAAATATTGTAGGGAAACCGTTGATGGCATTACTAGTGCAGAAGGCAATGGGGGCAGACGCTACGGTGACAGTATGCCATTCACGCACAGTAGACATGAAACATTATACAACGCAGGCAGACATTTTGATTGCGGCAATAGGCAAACCTGAATTTGTCAAAGCTGATATGGTAAAATCAGGGGCTGTAGTAATTGATGTTGGAATCAACAGAGTAAAAGACGACTCTTCAAAAACCGGATATAGACTAGTTGGCGATGTAGCTTTTGAAGAAGTCAGTAAAAAAGCTTCATTTATCACTCCTGTGCCAGGCGGAGTAGGGCCGATGACAATTGCGATGCTGATGCAAAACACGATAAAAGCTTGCAAACTCCAAAATGGAATAAAGTAAACTTTAGCAATTCAGCAGAATTTTCTTTACATCCTTAGGCAACAGTTGTCCTTTTTCGCCCAGTTTTGTAGCTCTTGATTCAAATCTGGCGCTGATTTTCTCGGCCGCATCTCTTGAATCTATTCCATAGTCAGACAGCTTGGTTTTTATGCCAAGTTTTAGGAAAAACTTTTCTGTTGTATCTATAATTTTCATAGCCGTCTTACCTGAGTCTTTTCCGGAAATATCAAAAACTCTCTTTCCATATTGTAAGATTTTTTCTTTCTTAAGCTCCAGATTATATTCCCAAACTCTAGGAAGAACTATTGCCAGGGATTCTCCATGATCTATCCCGTAAAGAGCCGTTAATTCGTGTCCTATTTTGTGAGTCGTCCAATCTTGAGGAACTCCGCAGGCAATAAGACTGTTAAGCCCCTGCGTAGCGCACCAGAAGAAATTGGCTCTCGATTCATAATCGTTGGCTTTATTCAGGACATCATCAGATATTTCCACTATTGTATTTAAAATGGCTTCAGCCTGCCTGTCCTGAAGAGGAGAATTTACGTTAAAAGTAACATATTGCTCCAATACATGAACAAAAGTATCGACAAGCCCGTTGACTACTTGTTTTCTAGGCAAAGAATATGTTGTTTCAGGATCAATGATTGAAAAAACAGGAGCCACTTTCCAACTGCAAAGAGCGAATTTTTCAGCTGTTGCTTTTTTTGATATAACCGCGAGGGCATTCATTTCAGAGCCGGTGGCCGGCAGGGTAATGATAGAAGCCAGAGGCAAAGCTGACTCTATTTCGGCGCATTCTGATAATATTTTCCATGGATCTCCACCTTCAAACTTTGCTGCTGCCGCAATAAACTTCGTACCGTCAAGGACCGACCCGCCCCCTACCGACAGAAGAAAATCTATCTTCTCTTCTTTTACTATCTTTACGGCGTCCATACAAGTCTCGTAAGCCGGATTTGGTTCTATTCCCGAAAATTCAACGATTTTATACCCTTTTAAAGCCTGCTTTACCTGTTCGTACACCCCATTTTTCTTTATGGATCCCCCTCCATAAACCATCATTACTTTTTTATCTTTTGGGATAAGCTCTGAAATAGAAGAAATAGTTCCTTTGCCGAATACGATTCTTACAGGGTTGTAGTATACGAAATTTTGCATATCTTTTTCCTTGTCTTTTAATGCATGGTATTCTTTTAGCTTCAACTATTCTATAAGATAATGAGGTAATTGCAACACTCAAACAAGAAACAGTTTTGATCCGCTTTCGTTCTCGTCGGAGAGTGACTGAGGGTAAATATTCACCAAACTATGTGCAAATGTCGAATACTGGTCAATGAGATTGAGGATCCGCGCTTTTACATTCAAGTGGAGAAGCCGGCGTACTGTTGTTGACGATAAGTAGTTTTTCAAGAACTCCCAATAAAACGAGGTAAGGTTAAAAAAATAACGGTGTACTTGCTTGACAAACGAGAGAATATTGAGCAAAATGGATGATGAAGTTTAACGTTTTGAGTTTTATCAGTTATAGAAATCAGAAAATACAAGGAGGCAATAATGAAACGGTCAATGTTAGCCGTTATCGGGGCTATGTTAATGCTGTCACAGTTAAACGATGGAAATATCTTAACAGGCGCCATCGCGGCCAATCCAGCTCCAAACAATACGGAAGGTAGTTTTTCTGTCAGCACATCTTATGGAGCAGCAGTCAATCCTTCCAGCGCAGCAGATATGACCGATGCAGCAACAGTTACAACCGCAACTGACGCCGTCGCTTTTGGTTCAAAGCCAGTCGCTTTCACCCTTGCAATGAGTGAGAGAGGACGCACAGAAATAATTGCGCTCCTGAAAAATTTCAAAACTGTTAGATCCAATATGAGGAAGGCTTTTGCAAAAAGTAATATCTCTTCTTCAGGTGTTTTGGCTTCTCCCACGACTGGAGGTTTGGCGCTATCAGCAGAAGTCGTCGTTCCTGTCGCCGAAGCATTTGGCGCCCAATATAGCAGCACTGATGACTCAAATCAACAGGCTATTGTTCAAGGTATAGCAGCTATTGTTAGTGATGCTCTTCTCCCTTCTCAACAAAATATCTATACATCCAAATTTACAGAATGTTCTGGTATATCCCTTCTCAGTTTTAATAGTTACGATGCTGCTGCTCCCTTCCGTGATGGTAATTACGGCTATGCTGCGTCGTTTCTTGAAGACGTCGCTAATGTGCAGATACAAAATCGGCCGATAGAATTGACAGGCGCTGCAGCTGGTGCAGGAACTACCAGCAGTCAAGCAACTGCATTAGTTGGCGTTGATGGCCTATTAAAATTAGCGGCGGAAAATTTTGACTTCTCACTTAGCCCGACGTTGGCATCGCCTGGCGTCACTGCTGTTTCTCAAGGAAGTAGTGGAATAGGACAATCGGATTTAACTGGACAAATAAATACTGCTGTTCTGCTATCAGCAGCTAAGCTTAGCGATGAACAAATAATCAGCGCTATTTCAGTACTGAGTACAGCGAACAATGTTCTCAATTCGTTAGAAACAGCTGAAACAAATCTTGATGGAACTTCCATCCTGCCAGATGATGGCGCATCTGGTACTATCTCTGCACTGGATGATATTACCGTGACAGTTGCAGATTCTACTGTCAATAGTACATGCACCTACATAATGGAACTATTGGGAAATTCTAAAAGTGAAAAGGAGCGTACGTTTGTCTTAACCGTCGCCGATATTGTAAAAAGCAATCTCAATCCAGATCAATCCAAAGCATTTGAGGAATCCTTGGCATCGCAAGGAGTAACGCTGAGTGGTCGCCCATCTGGATCTGGATATGGCACTAGACCGCAAGCGTCTTCTGGAGGTGATAATGTTAATGGGGCCACCACTGGAGCGGCCGTAACTCAAGTATCTGACTTTGGAGTTGGATCAGCTCAACCGGCAAGTGGAGACGTAAAAGCTGGCACTGATGTAATGAATTTAATTAAACGTGTCGCTGTTAATAGTGTAAAAAAATATAGTGGTGCGCGCTACACTGCGCCATCCGCTTCGGATCCTTAAATATTTTTAAGATGTTCGAGATGTGAATCGGATTGACTTCCTTCGTTTGCTTCGTCACGCCGCCGTATGGTAAGTATTCAGTAAAGTATGTCATTCGATATTTTCTTCTCGATACGTCCCTCGTAAATTCCGCGACGGGATTTATTCGTGACACTCGAAGAACAGGCGCACACCCAAGATAGTTCCCCCGAGTGATTCGGTTTCCGAATCGTATCGAGGGAGTAAAATAGACGTGCTTTGCTGAACACTTACACCATATGTTACTCGTTGCATCCGGCGGTGTTATACTAAGTTGCTCTTTAATCGCAACTTAGTGTCAGAAGGTCTAATTCAGCAGGTACAAGAGATCCTTGTCGGAAAGTTTTCGGAAAGAAGAGCTGTTTTCTATTATGCCATTGAAAAGGCTCTGTTTGCGTTTCTGAAGCTCGAGGATTTTTTCTTCAATAGAGTTTTTAACTACAAGTTTGATTGTGTTAACCGGATTCTTTTGACCTATTCTATGAGTCCTGTCCGTAGCCTGTGACTCTACGCAGGGGTTCCACCACGGATCATAAATTATAACTGTGTCAGCACTTGTCAGATTCAGGCCTACCCCTCCCGCTTTCAGACTCAATAGAAAGAGGCTGATATCCTTATTTGAGTTGAAGTTGTCAACGATTGCCTGACGGTTTTTAGACTGTCCGTCCAGATATTCAAAAGATATTTTTTGTTCAATGCACCATTTTCTTACTATTGCCAGGAGCGAAGTAAATTGGCTGAATATCAATGTTTTGTGCTCGCTGTCAAGAATTTGAAATATAAGTTCCTGCAGCAAATCTGTTTTGGTGGAAGCATCAGTCAGGTCTCCGGAAATTTCTGGAATTAGTTTTGGGTGACAACAGATCTGTCTTAGTCTGAGTAGTGATGTTAACACATTGAATCTGGTTGATTTTCCTTTCAGGTACGAATCACATTCAATTTTACCTCTGTGAAGGATTTCATTATAAATTTTCTGCTGTTCAGGAGTCATTTCACAAAATAGTATTTGTTCTGTTTTTTCCGGAAGCTGCTCTACTTTATTTTTGTGCCTTCTAAGAATGAATGGAGATATCCTTTCAGCCAGTTCGTTTTGTTTGTCCTGATCATTTTCTATTTTTGTATAATTTGATCTGAAATTCTCTTTATTTCCTAGTGTGCCGTGGCTGAGAAAATCGAATATGCCCCAAATATCTTCCGGAGTGTTTTCCAGCGGCGTACCTGTCAGAACCATTCTGTGTTTTGCTTTAATCTGCTTACAAACCTTGGCATTTATTGTGTCGGAATTTTTTATATGCTGAGCTTCATCAAGAACTACAAGATCAAACTCCAGCGCTTCATAGTACTTGACGTCTCTTTTTATGACGGCATAGGATGTAATTATCAGATTATTATTGACTATTTCTTCAAGTAACGATTTCCTGTCTGTCCCTGTTATTGTTATGACAGAAAGTTCCGGCGTGAATTTTTTAGCTTCCGCTTCCCAATTGCTCACAAGGCTGGTAGGACATATAACAAGAGATGATTTAAATGACGGCATTTGTTCATGGCAATGTTGGATGAGTGCGAGCGTCTGAACTGTTTTTCCCAGCCCCATTTCATCCGCCAATATAAAATTGCAACTGTTGTTAATCATCTTTTCCATCCATCTTACGGCTTCAGTCTGGTATGGCCTTAGAATTCCTTTTAATCCGGGTATGGAAAGGGTGATATCTTTTTCTTTTTGAATATGTTTGGTTGTAGTTTCTGTCGCGTGTATCTGATTGTTAAGGTTTTTCCATGAATCCGGCACTGCTGACGGAATATTTTTTGCGGCTTTTACCCAGAATATCACGCTATTTCTTGCGATAGAAAGCTGTTCGCCCGTCTTGTCGCCGTGAATAGTAGCAATGTCCTTTACTTTTGACATGAATGAAGAGAGGGCTGAAGGAATTACAAAAACTTTGCCGGTTTTAATTATAAACTGCCTGTTTTCTTTTATTGTTTTTACTATTTCTTTCCACTTGAATGAAGTTTTTTCTGTTCCGATTTTAAAATGGCAGATCAGCCGTTCTGCATCCTCTGATAATTGAGCATGTGAAAAATCTATCTGATCCATGCCTGAATTTATAAGTATTGACGCCTCCGGGCTTAATAATACCTGAACGGATGAGCTAATAAGCTTATCTAGTATTTCAGATTTTATAAAAAGCCCAATCCCTTCAGAATCCTTTAATGCAAAAATTGGAGACCTTTCTTCATCTTTTTCTTCCCTGAACCCAAGCTGCAAAAGAGAGAATATGGCGCTATTTTCTGATGTTTTGTCTCTTTTTATAAACGTATTATTTGTTGGGGCAAGTCTGCTTCCTGACGGATAAAATTCCTGATTTTTATATCTGAACTTTATTTGTATAACCAGTCCCTTTTTCTCGGAATAGTCTAAAAAATAAAGAGTTTCGCACCTTATATCTTCTGTATTTTGTTTGACGGATTTTATTTCGTCCTGAATGTGTGTTTTTACAGATTCTGCGCTTTGATTTTGTGACAGGAGAAAGTTTCTGAGCCAGATGAGGTCAATTGTTCCATCAACCCACCAGTATTCGCCGCAAATGCCAATCCATAATCCGCTCCTTCCCAATATGATGTCAGGAGAAGAGAGAATTAGAGTTTTTTCAGCGATTTTTATTGCCGGTTTAACGAAATTTTCTTTTGCTTCGTCACATACCGCTGTTAGTTCAGCCTTCTCGCCGTGGACAACTATTTTTTGGCTTCCGCAGTAAAAGTTATCAGCTCCTATAAGGCAATGAAGCAAGTCTGCCATCTGGTCGGATTTTAAGGAGTATCCATTGCCGTCAGGTTCTGCGTATTGGGTTATGAATCTTATTAACTGACGCGATTGTGAATCGAAGTTCTGGATCGTGATTTCCGAAGTGGATTTGTCTTCGTCGTACCTGATTTGTCTGAGTTTATTTGTATTGCCGATGTATTCCTTGTTCTTTACGATTATTTTTACGGTAATTCCGCATTTTTCCCAAATGCTGGAAGCTGCGGGAAAAGAGTCTTTCACGCATATTGTGAGCTTGGCATTAAGTTTTTCTTTGTTTAGGATTACCTCTTTTTCAATTTCCGGCTGCTTCTTTGCTGTCGGTTTACGAACAGGAATTATTGAATTGTTTTGCGCCCTGATAAATTTTTCATAATGAATAAAGGCTGCGGCTTCTTCTATTGATATTTTAAGGTTTTGAACGGAAAGTTTGTGTTTAACGTCTTTCAGGTTGATTTTCAGAATAGTTTTCGTTTTGTGAGAAATTACGGTGTAGATGATATTTTCTTTTCCCACGGGAGAACAAAAAGCAATTCCGCCTGAGGAAATCAATTCTTCTGCAGAGTTCAGATTGTCCCTGCTCATCTTTTCATCCATCAGTCGGCGGAGACGTTCCATGTCCATTTTTATGTCCTAAATATATTTTGCCAATGGTGAACAGAGAGAATAGACTGATATATTAGCATATTCAATCTCTTATAAGTGAAAAAAAATATGGATATTCGTCAGTTTAAAGAAAAGCATATACATTTCATAGGGTGTGGCGGCATTGGAATGCTTGGGCTTGCTCTTATTGCGCATGAAAAAGGGGCATTTGTCACGGGATCAGATATTGCCGCCGGCAAAAATACCATGATCCTTAATGAACTGGGGATTCGGACTTTTATCGGACACGATAAAACGTTTTTGCCTTACCTTAGGGATTCAAAAATAGATAAAGAAAAATGCATTGTAGTCTATTCTTCAGCGGTAAAACAGGATAATTTTGAGCTTGCCGAAGCAATAAAGGACGGTGTTCATTCATACAGGAGAGGTGTTTTTCTTGCCGAAATTGCAAAAAGCTTTGAAACAATAATATCTGTCGCGGGGTCTCACGGAAAAACGACAGTTACCTCAATGATTTCTCATGTTCTCATAAAAGCAGGGCTTGATCCCGGATACTACATAGGAGGGATTCCGGCAGGGTGGAAACGTAATGCATCGGCAGGCGCAGGAAAAATCCTTGTTGCAGAAGCTGATGAAAGCGATTTATCTCTGGTAGAACTTGACTCTTCCGTTGGGATAGCTTTGAATCTGGATAATGACCATGCCTGGAATGTGGGAGGAATTGACAAGCTTTATGACGGTTTTGCAAAATTTGCGGCAAGATCCCAAAAATTTCTTCCCGGATCTCCTGATTTCCCTGAAGGATTCCTGGAAAGATTAAAAAATAATGGAGTCTGTTTTTTTAATAGAATTTCTGAAGGTTTGCCTGATTTGTCGGATTACAGTGAGTTTGAAATAAAAAATATCATTACTGTTTTAACTGTAGCAGATTATCTTGGTCTTAATATTATGGAAGCCTTCAAATATTTGAAAGAATTTCCGGGCGTTGAAAGAAGGATGACAAAGATTTTCAGCTCAGATAATCTGGTAGTTATAGAAGATTATGCGCACCATCCGGTTGAAATAAAAGCAGTTCTTTCTACTTTGAGAAAAAAATACAAAGACCGGACTTTGACAGTTATTTTTCAGCCTCACAGAGAAAAAAGGCTCAGGTATTGTTTTGATGGGTTTATTGCTGAACTTGGCAAAGCCGATTTTTGTTATATTTTGCCTGTTTTCGGGGCATGGGAAGATATTAATGAACGCCTTGACGTAAAATTAGTCGAAGCAATTGGCGCCAATAAGGCTGTTGCTTTGGGTGATGACTGGCAGAACTGTGCAGGAAAAATTTTAAGACAGCTGCCTAAGAAAACACTTTTGGTTGTTATGGGTGCCGGAGATATAAATAAGATTGCGCCTCTATTGTCGGGGGGGGGATCAAGGCTTGGTTAGTACATATTAACTGTTTACGGAACATCCCCATTTTATATAACTAAAGTATGTGCCATATGGAATCTCCCTATAAAAATTCATTTATTTTTTTATGCCGCAACTCCCTTTGGGAGAGCTCAGTTCTGTTTCGTTTTTCTATTCCACGGGCTCACGCCCATGGCTAACATGTCTATTATATTTATATACTAGCAGGATGTCGGACTTGCATCCGATATCCTGCTAGCGGTAATAACCTATTCTATGAGTGTTTTGGTGTTGACGTCCTAAAACAAGTTATAATTGAAGAGCATTATTGTAAAACCTAGTCTTTTGTGTAGAATACTACACTAAGAATTTACAAGTTTTTATGTTTTGCCAGGGAAGATGATCATATGAGCAATGAAGAAAAAAAAGAGACAAATTTAGAAGAAATAGAAGTGAAAACAGCGAAAGAAGAGAGTAAAGCACCAGATTTTGCGATCAAGAAAATAGGGGATGCCACTATTCAGTCTCCGTTGTCAGATTTGAAGAATCTTGATTTGAAAGATTCTTTCTATGTGAATGACGAGAGAGATAGAGTAATTTTTGACTCAAAAGTAAATGCGAAGGATTTTCCTGATATAAAGAGTTTCGAGAGGGCTGGTCCGAGAAATAAGATTTTTTTTGATCCGGATGATGCTAAAGCTGGAATTGTTACTTGCGGCGGGTTGTGTCCGGGGCTGAATGATGTTATCAGATCAATTGTTCTTGAGCTTGAACAGTGGTATAAGGTTAGGAAAATTTTAGGGTTCAGATATGGTTATGCTGGGCTTATTCCTAACTCAAAATACCAGCCTGTTGCTTTAAATCATGAAGTAGTTGAAAGCATCCATTTGCGAGGAGGCACTATTCTTGGGAGCTCAAGAGGGGACCAGGCTGTAAAAGAGATGGTTAAGAATCTTGTGGATAGAAATATAAATATGCTTTTCTGTATAGGCGGAGACGGGACTCTTAGAGGGGCTCATGCGCTTGTCGAAGAGATAGAAAAGCAGGGGCTCGAAATATCAGTCATAGGAATTCCGAAAACAATAGATAACGATATTCCATTTGTAGAATGCAGTTTTGGTTTTCAGACCGCTGTAGAAGTGAGCAAAAATGTTCTTGAATGCGCAAAGATTGAAGCCAGTTGTACTCCTAATGGGGTAGGGTTAGTAAAGCTTATGGGGCGCGATGCAGGGTTTATAACATCTTACGCTACTCGAGCCAATGGGAATGTAGATTATTGCTTGATCCCTGAAATGAAATTTCCTATTTATGAAAAAGGCGGCCTTTATGATTGCGTCAGAAGGACTATTGGAGATAAAGGGCACGCTTTAATAGCCTTGGCAGAGGGGGCGGGGCAGCATATTATAGGCACGAGCGGCGAAACAGATGCGTCAGGAAATAAAAAGTTCAACGACGTAGGGCAATTTATGCGTTATGACATAACCAAGCATTTTAAAGACAAATTTGACACCGAAATAAATGTTAGATACATAAGTCCCAGTTATGTGATTCGAAGCGTTCCGGCGAATAGTCAGGATAAGATTTTCTGTGCGGATCTTGCCAGGTATGCGGTCGATGCTGCTATGGCAGGAAAAACCGATATGATGATAGGATATTGGCATGGCGAATTTACACACGTGCCCCTCGAAGCAATACAGAACCTTAAGAAAAGAGTTGAAAGAAGCAGCCGCGAATGGACCAGCGTTGTTGCGTCTACAGGCCAGCCCCCTGAATGGTGGTAATATACAACGTATTTGTTTTAGCACCTTCCAGGAATCAGAAGAAATTGGCGAAATGAAAATTGTTAGCTAATCATTTTTTTTAGGTAATCGAGCCAGGATTCCATGCCGTTGCCAGTTTTTGCACTGAGCTCAAAAATGAACATTCCAGGGTTTATCTCTCTGATATGTTTTCTGCATTTCTTTACATCCCAGTCAAGGTATGGAACAAGGTCTGTTTTTGTAATGATTGCCACAGGTGCGTCAGAAAATATTACCGGATATTTTACGGGTTTATCTTCACCTTCCGTAGAAGCAAGAAGGACTACCTTAAAATCTTCACCAAGTTCAAACGCAGCCGGACAGATAAGGTTGCCTACATTCTCTATAAAAAGGAGCTGCGTATTTTCATTAACTACTTTCGGCAATACTTCTGAAATCTGCTCGGCGTTCAAATGGCAGGACGCATGAGTTTCGATCTGATAAACATAGTCACAACGCCCCCGTAATCTCTTCGCATCATTGTCAGTGCTCTGGTCCCCTACAATAACGGAGCAATGGATTTTTCCTTTCATGAAATCAAGGGTTTTTTCAAGAAGCGTGGTTTTACCTGAACCAGGAGATGATATTATATTTATTGTAACGATTCCCCTGTTTTTAAGCCACGTTCTATTCTTTGCGGCAAATTCTTCATTCTTAGACAGAACGTTTTTTTCAAGAATAACAGTCCTGGAATGTAAGTGAGAATAGTCTTGGGCATGCGAATGGTCACGGCTATGGTCATGATCATGAGGATGGGCGTGGTCATTGTTATGATGTTCGTGATTATGTTTGAAATATTTTTTCTCATTGCCTTCCTGGCATCCGCAGTCTTTACACATTTGCTGTCTCCATTTTTTCTATCGAATTCTATAATAAAGCATCTTTGGTATCAGTCTTAATAATAAAGGTACATTGATCTTCAGAATCTTGCAAAAAATATTAATACCGAATTTAAACAATAAAAGTTAAAAAAGTAAGTTTTTTTTGTCTGGCTCGTTTGAATATTCACGTTTAGATATTAACTTCAACAACGCTTTTTAGAAAAAGCATTAACGCTCCGGCATAGCTCAGCGGTAGAGTAGGTGGCTGTTAACCACTTGGTCGCTGGTTCGAATCCAGCTGCCGGAGCCATTTTTTTTGCTTCTGCATTAATCACTAGCAAAGCATTGATATTCCTTATAGAAATAAACAAAAATTACTATCAAGCCTATATCAATCTTTGGACAAAAAACAATCTCCGTCATTTTAGATACTAATCCCTAGAGAATACCCTAGCCACTACCACATTGTTAAAAATTAGCCATGGGTGGGAATGTTTTTCCTGGAAGCAAGCGTAAGACCATTGAGAGAAGAACCGAAAAAAGTAAGGGGGAATTTCAATTTTGACATAGGTTTGCTATTGCGTTTTGTTGGGAAGTAGTGAGAATGAACGTATGTTTGATAAGCTATTTTATATATCCTAATAAAATGCGCAAAAGGCAATGAGATTGATTTATGAAAAGAAATATTTTGACAACTTTGGCTCTTGTTGTATGCTTATGTGGAATAAATGGTTATGCTGACAGTAATGCAAAAGAATACATAGATAGTGCGGTTGTTAAGTGCGTTAATAGCGATTACGAAGGTGCACTAAAAGACTGTGATAAAGCAATAGAGTTAGACCCTAAAAATGCAAATGTCTACTCTAATAGAGGATTTGCTAAGGGTGCTCTATCCGATTATAAAGGAGCCATAGAAGATTATACCAAGGCAATAGAGTTAGACCCTAAGAGTGAAAATGCTTACTACAATAGAGGATTTACTAAGTGTAATTTAGATGATTATACAGGAGCAGTAGAAGATTGTACTAAAGCAATAGGGTTAAACCCTAAATATGCAGAAGCTTACTATTGGAGAGGGAATAGTAAGAGTGGCTTAAGTGATTATGCAGGAGCTATAAAAGACTATACTAAAGTAATAGAATTATGTCCTCAGAATGTAAATGCTTATAGTTTGAGAGCAATTTCTAAGAATAACCTTCAAGATTATTCAGGGGCCATACAAGACTATGGTAAGGCAATAGAGTTAGACCCTAAGAATGTAAATGCTTACTATTATAGAGGATTTGCTAAGGGTAACTTGGATGATCACGAAGGGGCGATACCAGACTATACTAAAGCAATAGAGTTAGACCCTAAGAACGCAGGTGCTTACTTTAATAGAGGATATGCTAAGGGCTACTTAGGTGATTATAAAGGAGCGATAAAAGACTATACTAAAGCAATAGAATTAGACTCTAAGGATGCAGATGCTTATGCTAATAGAGGGTTTGCTAAGGAACAGTTAAATGATAAGTCTGGAGCTTTAGAAGATTTAAGCAAGGCTGGAGAATTAGGTTATACTGATGCATATAAAGAGATAAAAAGGATACAAGACACCCGTTTTCAAGAGTCAGGTGCAGCTGATTAATATTTAGAATGCTTGTGCATATGGTCTGTATCTGGATAATGAGGATGTACGTGAATAGTCGGATCATGTTTATGAGGATGGCTATGAGCCTTATTCTTATTGTATGAAAAATCATGACTGTGCTGATGATGATAGTCATTATGAATATGCCTATGGGTATGATGCAAAAAGCTGTGGATATGCTTGTGTTCGTGTTTTTCAGTTAAGTGCAGCCACACACCAGTACCCATTAAAAAAGCAGCAATCCAAAATAAGACAGAAGGTTCCTCGTTGAAAAATACAATTGCTATTGCAGCTCCTATAAATGGTGCCACTGAGAAGTAGGCTCCAGTTCTTGCAGTGCCTAATCCACGCAATGCTAAGATAAACAGTAACAAGCTGAGGCCATAGCCAAGGAAGCCACATATCATAGCTGATAGAGTTATTGGCCAAGATGGTAAAATCATCAATCCTAAGCAGTATGCTAAACTTATATTTACTATTCCCGCGACAAGCCCTTTACTTCCGGCAATAAATAATGAGTCAGATGCTGATATTTTACGAGTTAAATTGTTATCTATAGCCCAGCATAGGCAAGCTCCAGCAATGGTTAATGCCCCCAAGCATCCTTGTTGAGCTGCTTGTTTTTGTGGCCAAGACAGTACTATTCCTCCAGCAATAATTAGCAACATCCCAAGGATGATACGTTTATCTGTATTTTCTTTAAAAATTATCCAGGCAATCATTGCCGTAAGTACAGCTTCTATATTTAGTAATAGTGATGCCGTTGCAGAGCTTGTAATAGTCAAACCAACCATAAGCAGTATTGGTCCAAGAATTCCACCAAAGCCAATGGCGCTAAACAACCATAACCATTCTTGTTTTATTAGATTTGGATTATGCCAGCCACGATTACTAATTAACCACATAATAAATAAACCAGTGCCGCTTCCGAAATAGAGTAATCCAGCCAGCAAAATAGGATGTATATTACTTACTAAAGCTTTAGCAAATGGAGTACTCCCTCCAAAGAGAACTGCTGCGCCAATGCCAGCAAGAATATACCGAGATAAATTTAATCTCATATATTTCTCAAATATGTTATAGTTTGAATGATAGTTTGTCTTATCATGGGAAATTCTATGTGTCTAATATTAGCTTATGCTTATCAGAAAATCTAACTTGTGAGAATGCGTGCGCACCAGAAATACCCCGTTTGTAGCAAAGTTTCCTTTTAGCTTAGTATTTTTATTGCCTCTGCTGCGCAATGGCACGCAAAAACCGAAGGCATATACGAAATGGTTCCGACAAGTGATTTTTTATTTGTTACGCTTTCATCATCGTCATCAAAGGCTATAACTTCCCCGTTTGTGTCTTCCGGAGAAAACACAGCCCTAAATCCTTTGTATACTTTATGTTTTTTGAGTTTTTTTCTCACAGCCCTGGCTAATCCGCAGTTAAATGTTTTTGAAATATCCGCGGTCGTTACCTGTGAAGGATCGAGTTTTCCTCCAGAGCCCATGGAGCTCACTATTTTAATTTTCAGTTTTATGCAGT
Organism: bacterium; assembly: GCA_021781705.1. GTDB lineage: Bacteria > Verrucomicrobiota > Lentisphaeria > Victivallales > GWF2-38-69 > JAJXWI01. Next base: position 39,098 of record JAJXWI010000013.1, read on the forward strand.
TCAGGATAAGATGAACTTTAGGGGAGAGAGTGTCTATGGCATCCACCACACAGTCGAAATGATCAGAACCTAATATTTGAGGGGTCTTTTCGTCTTTAAGATAGGCTTGGATAGCTTTGACATTCGCATTGGGATTAATGTCTCGAAGCCGGTCTGCAACTAAATCTACTTTTACCTTGCCCAGAGTTGAAATCAATGCAGGTAGCTGCCTGTTCAGATTCGTTATGTCTACGGTATCACTATCTATCAGAGTTATTTTGCCGACTCCTGCGCGGCATAGGTATTCCGCAACAAACGCTCCGACTCCGCCGACTCCGACTATTAATACACTAGATTGCTTCAGTTTTTCTGTCTTATCTTTGCCTAACAAGAGTTCAGTTCTGATATTCCAGTTGTTGTTTTCTGTCATTTGTAAACTTTTCTCCAAATACTTTTCTAAAGTTGTCTTCTATTAAAGAACCTAATTCTTCGACCTTAATGCTTCTAATATCTGCGGCTCGTTTGTATAATTCAACAATACCAGTTGACGATGTGTCAGTTTCCAGAAATATTTTATCAAACGGCATACGCCTTAAAACTTCGGCAATTTTGTCGTTTTTGAGTATGGCCGCTCCAAATGAGAGGAAAAAGCCTTTTTTCAATAAGGTTTCGGCTTGTTCGTAACTCTTATTGAAAGAGTGAATTATTAATTTCAAATTTTGATGATTATTCTTAATGGCTATAATTTCCTGCCAGGCTTTTACGCAGTGAATTATGACTGGTTTTTTATATTTTTCAGCTAATTGGAGCTGCATCTTCAGCACAACGTCCTGAAGAGCAAAAGATGTTTTACAGCATTTGTCGAGTCCGATTTCGCCGACTGCTATTATGGAATTTGCTTTTAGCAATGTTTCTAAATCGGTCAGCAGGTGTTCAAAGCTTTCAGGAATTTGCCAAGGATGGATGCCGGCAGAAAAAAGTTTGCCTTCTCTCATCCTATGCAGCTCAGAACATTCAATGCTGACAATTTGTATAATGTCCGGCGAATCAAAATCTTTATGCGTATGTATGTCGTAATATCTGACTGAACTCATTAACGGCCGTAAAAATATTAGTGTTTTTTTAATACTATAGCGTTTGCTTAATTTTTTTTAACTGCTAGTTTAAAGTCTCTTTTTAAATAAAGACGGGGCGTAGCGCAGTCTGGCTAGCGCATTTGGTTTGGGACCAAAGGGTCGGGGGTTCGAATCCCTCCGCCCCGACCATTTTTTTTAGTATGACAACACTCTACAAAATTAACTTAGATAAGAAACTAGCATGAAGTTATTAATTGATTTTTTTCCGATCTTGTTGTTTTTTATAAGCTATAAAATTTTCGGTATTTATATAGCCACCATAGTAACGATGATTGCTTCATTATTACAGATAGGATTGTTCTGGCTCAAATATCGCAGGATTGAGCTTACTCATATAATTGCTCTGATTTTAATTTCAGTGCTTGGTACTGCAACTTTGTTGTTACACAATGCAATTTTCATAAAATGGAAACCTACAGCAATTTATTGGGTTCTAGCGCTATTGTTTTTAGGTTCACAAATAATAGGGTCAAAACCATTTATTCAACGCTTAATAGGCAATAAAATTAGTCTGCCTCAAAATATCTGGCATCGACTAAATTTGAGCTGGGCGATATTTTTCGCCTGCATGGGGGGCGTCAATCTTTATGTCGCTTATAATTTCAGTACTGATATTTGGGTAAATTTTAAATTGTTTGGATTTTTAGGAAGCACTATTGTATTTGGGGTGCTGCAATCTCTTTACATGAGAAAGTATTTAAAACAAGAACCAACTGAGTCAGTCTGAAGCCGGCATTTTCACTCCAATCATCTGCATAAAAAGTTTATAAGGAGCTTGGGCATGCCAGCATGATGAGGAAATTCTTTAACTTTACAGCATTTCAATGTCAGGGAAATTGTCAAATATAGAATTGGCGTATGTGGCGACATTTGGAACGCTCTGGGGTGTTTCTGAAATTACGCTGGGCTTTACTCTTCACAATCTGCATGTGCCATTTACCGGTCTCATTCAGACTTTCATAGGAACCGTTATAGCGTTAATAACTGTAAAACTCACAAACAAGAAAAGGGCCTTAATTTATACTGCAATGATAGCGGCGGTACAAAAAATGCTCTCGTTCACTACTATTAAAATATTTCCATTCATAGGCATAATGGTGTCTGCCGCCGTGGGGCAATCCGTTATTTCAGTTCTCGGCATAAATATAATCAGTTTTGTGGTAGCCGGAGCTCTGATGTGTGGATGGCCGTTTGCGCAGGGCCTTTTATTTTATTTTCTTGCCTATTCTCCGAGATTTCTTGGGATATATCAGGATTTTTTCAACAAAATTCATCTCCAAAATATCAACATCTGGACGCTTGTAAAAGTCATATTTATCATACATTTCTTGATAGGAGCGTTTGCCGCCTTATTAGCCTGGAAAATATCGTTATCCATAAAAAAACGAAAACAAGAAGAACAGCATGCCCAATAACTACAAAGCACTAATTGTTTTCGTAGTAATAATCCTGCTTTTCGTATTAGACATTAAATCAAGCTTGGTATTAACGTTTGCAACACTGTGTTTTCTTCTTTTTTTAGAGCCAAAACTTGTCAGATTTTTCATGAATCCCGGATTCCTTATATTTGCGGTAGTAGCTCTCGGGATTCCGATGCTGCTTAGTTTCTCTCTCAAAGATCTGCAAGGAAATCTCCTTGTTTTGTCCAGAGGAATATTGATAACCCTTTTGATATACCTTTACACCAAAAATTTTACCAGCAGCAGCACGTATAAAAAAATAAAGCGATTTTTGCCGAATGAATTAATCAGTTTAATCAGTGTATCTTCCGGAACGATAACTGTAATACAAGAAAAAACGTTTAAAGAATTTAGTAGAATAAAAAGTGAAAAAAGGTCTCCGTTTGGGCACATAGTAAACTTCTTCTACACATTCGCAAAACTCTCAGAAACTATTTCCATAACCTCTGATAAATTAAACTCACAAAAAATCATTGTACTTACAGGAAAAATTCATGAAGGCAAAACCACATTTGCCGCAAAAATAGCCAAGGCCGCAAGTGAAGCAGGCATTAAAGTTGGCGGAATTCTCGCAAAAGCTGAAATAAACAATGGAGAAAGAGTCGCATACTACGCGGAAGATATAAAAACCAGACAAACTAAAAAGCTAATAACGAAAGAAAATGTCAAGGAATACTACGACCGTTTTCGAGCCTGCTTCTTCCTTAAAGACGGAATGGAATTTGCCCTGAAATGCTTATCTTCGGAATATTTGCAAGACACAGACGCGATCATTATTGACGAAATCGGCGCCATGGAACTGGAAGATAGAGGATACAGCAAACAATTATCAACTTTGCTAAACTCAACCATCCCCATCATAATTTTGGTTATAAGAGAGCAATTCATTGAAGATATCTGTCAGAAATATAATATTACATCAACAGAAACTGTAAGAGTCGGAGAAAATCCGGAGACAGTAGTAAAAATAATAAAAAATAATCTAAAATAAAAATGGAAGGAATCCTTATGATGAAAACGTTAAAAAAAGGAGCACTGGTTTTTTGTTTGTTAATTTCAATGTTTTTAGTGTCACAAGTTCATGCTGACAAAAAGTATTTTCTTTTATGCACCGACGGCGGGCTTAGCATTTATGATGTTCCAAAAGACTGGAACAAGTTGGGTGAACCTGTTAATTTTTTACCATTTGCTCCTGGTGAAATCTGGGGGCGAGTTTTTACAGAAGTAGGGTTTAATTCAGATAGGTCAATCTTGTACACATCAAGTTATGGTGACAGGATCGTCAATGGATATCATACTATCTACTTTTACAAAGTTCCAAAAAATGGAGACCTGAGTAAAATTGATAAAAGTCCCTTTTTTAAGATAGAGCAAGATGATCCTTTCACATCGATGGGATTTAATCCCAATGATGGAACTTTTTATACAATTGAATATACCCGTGAGTTTATCAATCCCATTATGTTCGATCCTCGTAAGCTGAGCATTTATAATATTGATCCTGACGCAAAATTAGAAAAAGACCGCTGCAAAAAAAATCGTGATTTTAAAAATTGGCCCAACGACTTCCAAAGAATAATCTTTAAACCTAATGACCCAACCACAGCAGCAGTATTATGGATCGGTAAAGTTGTCTATTATTCACACAGAGGTGCTATGGATGAATATATTGGTATTGTTGATGGAGTATGGGGTGAGCGTCCAGGCTTAATAACTGGATTTTCCCCATCCGGCGACATTGTTATTGTGGAGCATGTTTTTGGGATGCATTTTTATAGAACGCCAAAAAAAGGTGAAAAAATAGATCTTTCTAACAAGTTTGGAAAATTTGATAAACGATTTTATCCTTTAACAGGATTTCTGGATAACGAGCATTTTTGTGTGTGTAGTTTAAATAGAGTCGAGATTTATAAAATTCCTCCATGTGATAAATGGACGAAAAACAGCATATCAAACGAATCATTTCAGAAAATAGCAAGTTATGAAGCTCGTGGCTGTATGCTTTATAGCACCCCTTCTCTTACAAGAAATGAAATTGCATTTAAAGACACGCTCGAAAAAGGCAAACCCAGGAAGGCTTATCAGGATGTAAGAATTATTACAGAAGAATGAATACCTGTCGGAACTCAAGAGTTTACCCAAGTAAGCACTACGAAAAAAGATGTAGTATTCCATCCTTTTATTGATGAGCGCACAAAAGTTGACTACTTTTCGAAAGAACTGAAATTCACAACAGACAAGGGTAGCCTTTCAGTACAAGGTCGTGCCAATCCAGGGGATTTGATACTCAGTCTGAAGAAGATGAAATTTGATAAAGGTGAGCGCTTTGCTATAAAAGGAAATACCATAAAGGGCGGTGTAAGATTTGGATTGTTAAGTTCGAGCGGTGGGGTGATTCAGGAAGTAACATTATCGGACGGTCCTTTTAATTTATCAGTCGAGGCTCCTGAAACAGGCGAGTATACCCCTATGATTCGCGCTTCTTTGCCTGAAAAAAATCGTCCTATTGAATTTACAGTTACCGAGATATCGCATCCCTGATTCCACGTGACATCGATAGGAAAGAATTCTGAAATTGTAATAGACTCTTTGTCAGGGGGCAGAAAATTGAGTAAACCCAATCAGGTACGAATCTGGCCGTTACCGTAAATAAGGTACTTATAGCTGACAAGTTCTTTCAATCCCATAGGTCCACGGGCATGGATTTTATCAGTGCTGATGCCTATTTCCGCACCCATCCCAAACTCGAATCCATCTGTAAATCGGGTTGAAGCATTGTGATATATGACTGCGGAATCTACTTCCTTCATAAACTTCTCAGCACTCATCTTGTCACTTGTAAGAATTGAATCACTATGTTTAGAGCCGTACCTGTTTATGTGATAAATGGCTGCTTCAATATCAGGAACTATTTTAATTGATATTATCAAGTCGAGATATTCTTCATACCAATCTTGTTCTGTCGCTTGTTTAGCACTAGGAACCATATCGCAAAAAATCTTATCGCCTCTGAGCTCCACTCCTTTTTCTATAAGTTTTTTGGCCAGAATAGGAGCAAAGTCATCCGCTATATCATTGTGAATTAATACATGCTCCACAGAGTTGCACACGCCTGGCCGTTGACACTTTGCATTTTCAATTACCTTCATCGCGGCGTCAAAATTAACATTTTTATCTACAAAGATATTACACACGCCTTTGTAGTGTTTAATAACGGGTATTGTAGACTCTTCCACGACTTTACGTATAAGCTGTTCCCCGCCTCTTGGAATAACAAGGTCAACATACTGCCCCATTTTAAGAAGGATGGAAACAGCCTCCCTGTCTTTCCATGGAATTAGCTGAACTGCATTACTGTCAATACCGGCAGAAACACAAGCCATGCTTATGCATTGAGTTAAGGCTATATTAGAATGTATTGACTCAGAACCTCCTCTGAGAATAACGGCATTCCCTGACTTCAAGCATAGCCCCGCGGCATCTATTGTAACATTGGGTCTGGATTCGTATATGATTGCAATTGTGCCGATAGGGACGCTTACCTTTTTTATTTCCAATCCGTTCGGTCTGATACATGTCGAAAGTACCTGTCCTACCGGATCTTCGAGACCGATAAGCTGTCTTAAACCGTTAGCCATATCAGATATTTTTTTCTCGGTTAATCTAAGTCTGTCAATCATCACAGAAGACAACCCATTTTTTATTCCGTTGTCAACATCTTTCTGATTAGCTGTCAGAATAGAAGATTTCTCTTTTTCCAGCATAGCAGCCATAACTTCAAGACATTGATTTTTTTCCACAGTATTTAAAAGTGCCAACTGCCGGCCGGCAATAACAGCTCTTTCTCCCATTTCCGCAATAGTAGTTTTCAAATTTTCTACTGATAATTTATAGTCGCTCATATTCAAAACTCCTTCCAGTTCTAGCTTGTTACTATTACCATATTATCCCTGTGTATGGCTTCTCCGTATTCCATACAGCCAAGAACCTTTTCTATCTCCTCCGACTTCAATCCCATTATTTTCTTCATATCATCCGCAGAATAATTGGCAAGCCCTTTAGCAATAACATCACCATTTTTATCTGCAATTTCAACCATGCTTCCTTTTTTAAAACTACCGTATACGGCATGTATTCCGGAAGCTAATAAACTTTTTCCACTCGTGCGTATGGCTTTTACCGCTCCACTGTCAATATGTATTTGTCCCTGTGTTTTTGTAAAGAAAGAAATCCACCGCTTTCTGGATGCCATAAGTTTGTTTTCTGACGGCGCAAAAATTGTCCCAACATCTTCAGCCTTAAAAACCTTTTCAAGAACAGACATATCCTTTCCATTTACAATCCATAAATATCCACCGACAGAAACTGCCATCTCTGCCGCCTTTATCTTGCTAATCATTCCGCCAACAGAAGTCTGGCTGTCATCCGTACCCATGGCTAATTTTTTAATTTCAGGACCTATTTTTTCCACAACTGAAAAGCGTTTGCCGAATTTTCCGTCTTTGACATCATAAAGGCCGTCAACACTGGTAAGGATAATAGTAGACTTACACCTCATCATCATGCCAACCAAAGCTGCTAACGTATCATTATCCCCAAACGTAAGCTCTTCTACGGACACCGAGTCATTTTCATTTATTATCGGCAATACATTCATTTGAAGCAGGGAGTTTATACAGTTCAGCACATTAAGATGCTGCTCTCTGTCTCTTAGCCCTGACATTGAGAGAAGAAGCTGAGCTACATGGAATCCATATTTTTGGGACTCATTTTCATAAAGGGACATCAGTTTTCCCTGGCCTATTGAAGCGAGCGCCTGTTTCAGTGAAAGATCTTTAGGCCGCTTTAACAGGTTCATGGCTTTCATGCCTAAACCTACGGCTCCGGACGTGACCAGAATTACCTGATAACCTTTTTCTCTTATATTGTGAACCTGCCTGATAAGCGATTCTATCCTCGTAGCATCAGTAAGCAGCCTAGTTCCGACTTTAATAACAACCTTGCCGTGTATCGATACTGCTTCTTTTCTATAATCTCTTTTCATACTTAAATTACGTTATTGTATTTATTCTTCTGTAAAGAATTATATTCTACAACTAATATCATGCTTAACAAAAAAAACTGCAATTAATTATGCTGATAAGGTAATGGAAAAAATATCAAGTTGTCCCTGATAAAATGGCTTTCTCCGTCAAAACTGTATATTTTTGACTCGAATAGATCATCATCTACCAATTCATCAATTCAACTTCTATTAACTTCACACCCAGTCTCTTGCAACCTCCAAAATCTACTTTATCATATGAATTGGGCAATACTAAAAGTACGAAAAAGAGAAAAGCTACAAGTAAGTCAAAAATCGATTTTTGCTCAATTGCAAACGCTAGTAAGGATATTAGAACTAAATTGATTTTATATAGATATAGTGAAGAGTCTACCACGTATCTTTTATTCAATAGCCAATACAAACCGATGGAAAATTTGATTAATAATAAAAAAGGAATTTTCACAAGCATACAAAAACTACCAACCTTAGGAGATGAATAAATGTATACGTACAAAATGGTTCAAATCCCACCAAATATTGCAGTACGAATGAAGGCATATAAAGGAAATGAAGCGGCAATGTACCTTGAAGAAATTGTTAATGAGTATGCATCAAAAGGCTGGGAATTTTATCGTATTGACACTATAGACGTACAATTACAGCCAGGTTGCTTCGATGCTTTTTTAAGAGGTAAAAAGTCTGAAAACAATGTGTACTATGTAATAACTTTTCGGATAGAAAACTAATTATGGTTTGGCTTTCAATAAGGCTTATCCTTCTTTATAGATTTTTATCGCCAAGGAAACTAAGAAACTCTTGCCTCTTTGAACCCACATGTTCTGAATACAGTATATTGGCACTCAAAAAATATGGGTTTATCAAAGGATGGTCAATGTCATTCAAACGTATTGCTAGATGCAAACAACCAAATGGTGGGGTTGATTACCCATAAGAAAAAACAAATAGAAAAACTAATCATTTCGGCGAATCTCCCAAAGTTTAACCGCTGAATTTTAATGTTAATCAAAAAGGACAGATAAATATTAATGATAGAATTTGATTTAATACCAATTAATTTAGGTGGCAAAAAAGCCTTAGAAGAATTAAAACTTTTCATTAAAAGTGAAAATCCTGATATAGAAATAAAAGAATTTAAGCCTGTTTCAGGTCAATTCTATGATTGTAGTCTTTCTGTTCATATTATTCTTGGAGATATTGGTTCGATCATAGCTATTGCAGGTATTTTATGGAAAGCATATCAATTATTAAAAAAGAAATCAAAAGTTGATTCACAATCTCCAAGGTTAATGATTAATACGTTTGATATTAAAAATAAATTTGTCTTTACGATTGATGATAAAATCAATACCCAAGATGAGTTAATAAATAAACTTAAGGAAGAAATAAAAAAAGTTTCACTAAAACAGAGACAGTGATCTGTCCACTGAAAAACCCGTCATTGCCCAGTTGCTACGGGGCTTCGCCGTGGCAAGTTGTCAACTGACAACCAGATTTCATTCCTGTAAGTAGAGCCCCAGAATTTTAATTGTATCTTTTACTAGAGCTTTCTAAATCTGCTCATTTCGAGAAACTCTTAAAGTTCAAAATAATTCATTCTTCAGGTACTTGCATTTTTTTTAAACTCTTATAGATTTTAGGACTTCAGGTGTGATTTTTAACATAAATATATTATATAATTGAGTAAAAAAGGAAAAGATTAATGAAATCGGAAACCAAAAGCAAAATAATGAAAAAGTTTGCTACATCAAAAAATGACACAGGTTCTTCTCAGGTTCAGGTAGCTGTTCTTAGCACTGACATCAAGGATTTGACTGATCATTTAAAAGTGCATAAAAAAGATAACAGCACAAGAAGAGGTCTTATCGCCAAGGTAAACAAAAGGAAAAAGCTTCTTGATTACCTCAAGAGCGAAGATGCTGGTGCCTGTGAAAAGTTGGTTAGCGATCTAAAGATCCGCTATCAGTAGTAAGTTCAAAAGCCGGGTTTAGCGCCCGGCTTTTAAAATTTGAGGGGCTGAAAATTAAGCTGGACACACTGTGGAATCCCTGACGACATCAGTACCTGTCAAACAAATTTAACAGGTTTTGATGTCGCGATTCCACGAACAGTGGGTGCTGAAATTTAGCCTCGTTTATAGAAAAATATTAAGTCTAAAAATATATACAAAAAGAGGTTATTTATGACAAAAGAAAAGAGCGTAACCTTCCAGATGTCCGGAGGGAAGGAAATCACAATAGCTACCGGAAAACTCGCAAATCTTGCCAACGGCTCATGCACGATAAGACAAGGTGACACAATCGTAATTTCGGCGGTCTGCTCAGGGCCAGCAAGAGAAGACTCTGATTTTTTCCCGCTGCAGGTGGATTATAGAGAAAAATATAGCGCAGCGGGCATTTTCCCTGGCGGTTATATAAAGAGAGAAGGAAGACCTTCTGATAGAGAAATTCTAGCCTGCCGTATGGCTGACAGACCAATACGTCCATTATTTCCCGATGGTTATTTTGATGAAGTTCAAATACAATCTATGCTGCTCAGCGCTGATTGTGTAAATATTCCCGATGTACTGAGTATTCTTGGAGCTTCAACTGCTCTGACTCTTTCAGATCTTCCATTTCAGGGTCCCATAGGCGCGTTAAGAGTTGGTCTTGTTGATGGAAATTTCGTGGCAAACCCATCAAATGAAGAGATGGAAAAAAGCACCCTTGAGCTAGTCTACGCCGGCATTGCAGATAAAGTGATAATGGTAGAAGGTGACGCGAAAGAACTGGATGAGGAAACTCTCAGAAAAGCTTTTGAGTTTGCAAACGAACAGGTAAAAATTCAGATAGCGGCTCAGCTTGAACTTGCAAAAACGGCAGGAAAAGCAAAAACTACTCCTAAACTCGTTACAATACCTGAAGAAATCACAAGTGCAGTAGATAGCTTTTGCCGAGGAAAACTCGAAGATGCCTGTTTTATCCCTGGAAAAGAAGAGAGAAACAATGCGCTTAATCAGATATTTTCTGAACTCTCAGCTAAGATAAAGAGCGACTTCGCAGGGAAAATGGATGAGAAAAGCCTTGCATTCAAACTAAAAATGTCCTTCGACAACATAGTTAAGAAAACTATCAGAGAAGCAATACTTATACAGGGCAGAAGATCCGATGGCAGAGGCGTTGATGAGTTGAGATCTCTTTCTGCAGAAGTTGGGATACTTCCAAGAACTCATGGAACCGGCCTTTTCTCAAGAGGCGAAACTCAGGCGCTTGTTATAACGACTCTTGGCTCTCCAAAAGATGCCCAGGAAAGCGACTCTATCACAACCGGAAACAGAAGCGCACTGAAAACATTTTTTCTTCACTATAACTTTCCAAATTACAGCGTAGGCGAAGTTGGAAGAATAACCGGTCCTGGCAGAAGAGAAATTGGGCATGGAAATCTTGCCGAACGTTCACTGGCTCAAATTATACCAGCAAATTATCCTTATACGGTAAGATGCGTGTCTGAAATAATGGCTTCAAACGGTTCAACATCTATGGCCAGTATTTGTGGTGGTTCTTTAGCGTTGATGGATGCCGGAGTACCGATTAAAAGCCATGTGGCCGGAATTTCGTGCGGACTTATCAAAGAAGGTGAAAGAGCTGTCCTGCTTGTTGACATTATTGGATCAGAAGACCACTATGGCGACATGGACTTCAAGGTAGCTGGAACAAAAGATGGAATAACCGGATTTCAGCTCGACCTGAAAATTCCTGGAATTTCTATAGATTTGATATGTGAAGCTATGAAGAAAAATAAAACTTCAAGAATTAAAATCCTCGAGGTTTTAAATAGTTGCGTATCAGAACCTAGAAAAGAACTCAGCGCTTACGCACCAAGAATACAGGTAGTAAAAATCAATCCTGAAAAAATTGGCGCGCTTATTGGGCCTGGAGGGAAAATTATTAAAGGTATATGTGAAGCCACAGGTGCCGATATTGATATTCAGGATGACGGTACGGTAAAAGTTTTTGCCTTAAACCAGAAGGCCATGGAAGACGCATTGCAGGAAGTTCTAAACTACACCGCAGAAGTAGAAGTGGGTAAGGTTTATCGCGGAGAAGTAAAGAGCATCAAGGAGTTCGGCGTATTTGTTGAATTCCTGCCCGGACAAGAAGGGCTGGTGCATGTATCTGAACTTGCTGACTACAGAGTAAATGACCCTAATGACATCTGCAAAAAAGGCGATAAGATGACAGTAAAAGTTGTAGGCTTTGATAGCAGAGGGAAAATCAGACTTAGCCGCAAAGAAGCTCTTGCAGAAATAAAGTAAAAAATAATTTTCAAAGATTATAAGGGCTGGATTTATTTT
>JAJXWI010000076.1 GCA_021781705.1 bacterium
TCCTGAAACTCGCATAAGACAAGCCCTGGAACACGCCTTATTCAGAATATCAGATGCGTTTTTATGATCATAAGTTACATCTTTTAAATTAATTTTAAGTATCTTATTCATAATATTTCACATCTCCACTTTTTATGTCCTTATTTTTGAGTCTATCTTTAGAAACCTTAACATCCTCACCGTCTAAAAAACTTTTAGGAGAAAGCTCCACTACACAATCCGGAGCACCATCTATTTTTTTGGGGATCCTCAATCCTCCGTAACATTCAAGCCACTCGGCGTCCCTGGCTATCAACATAGACTTACAACTTTCCACGGAATCTACACCTGTTTTATTTTTTGTTGGAGCAAATTGTTTTCCTCTTTCTGCTTCAAGTATTACAGTTTTTTCAGCTATAGGCAGCGCATCAAAAATAAAACTCTCTAACTTTACGGCATTCTCTTTTTCAGGCACTATTTTTACGCCTTTCCCGTTTATATACGGAACCTTTTTATCAGCTCTGTGCCAGGGAAGAGATATTGAATCATCCCGAGTAAGTCTCTGAACAAAATTTCTGCTTATTATGTGAATGGCAGGACTTCCGGCAATAAAAGCCAGCGAGTCGTCTGAATTTCTCTTTTCCGCCAACGTCGCAGGTAAATCGCTATACTCAAGAATCATTGTTTTCCCGTCAGAAACGCAAAAGTTGCCAAGTTTCTCGTAAGGCCCTGTTTTGGACAGCATGATTGAGCTCATTTCAGATTTACAAAGATGATGCAATCCGATAAATAACAGATCAATTATTGGCACTAACGGATTATCTACCTGAAAATAAGAGATACAATCTATTCCTCTTTTTTTCATATCTGAGAGAGCACCGGACATTCTAAGAGCAAGAAGACTGCCTCCATGTCCATTCGGAGAGAGGGCCAAGCTGTTTTTTGTTTCAAGCAAAACTTTTCCATCTTTTCCTATCGCAGGCATCGTTCCCTGGTTAAAAAATTTTACATTTTCTTTATCCAGTCCAAAATATTTATTTTTCTCAAAAAAAATTACGGTCTCATGGTAGTTCATCTCACTGGTCATGATATACCAAGGTATTATGGCAGAATATTTTTCTGAAGCCCTGCTTATTTTCTCCGAAAAATACTGAAACAAACTTTTCCTTTTTATCGGAGTAATCTGATAAGTTCCTTTTGGTCCCTCATATCCCAGCCTTGTCCCCTGCCCTCCGGCAACAGTAAAAGCCGCCACCTTTCCAGATGAAACAAGTTTCTTACCCTCTACCAAAGCTTTTTTATAGAGATCCATTAACTGAGTTGTTTCAGGATTCAAAGGATAGTGAGGCGCAGGTTCGAGATTCTCAGGTATATTGACTTTAGGTTTGCTTAGTACGTACTCTTTTATAAGCTTATTAAGCTCGTCCCAATTAATGTCATTGATCTGCTTTGCTAAAACATTTTGTTCATCCACAGTAAGTTCATTCCAGAACCTAAGTAAATGTTCTTGTCCGTATATAGCTAATTTATGATACAGCTTGTCATACATACTGTAGTCTCCCCAACTGCTTAGAATTTCAGCAATACATTTACGGCTTTATATCCCTTCCCTTTTTATCCTTGAAATGGCAGCACGCAACGATTATAAAGTCAATTAAAGCCCAAATACCAAAACCTCCAAACGTGATTAACATCAAAATACCGGTACCGATCTTTCCCACATAAAAACGGTGAATCCCTAAACTCCCAAGAAACGCGCAAAGTATAAGGGTGCCCACATACGATTTAGTGCTTTGTTCTACAATCTGACAACTATCTTTATATATAAATTCTCCACAATGTTTACACTTTACCGCGTCAACTTTTATTTCTTCTTTGCAATATGGACACACTTTTGTAACAGTTGCTTCTACTTCCATAAAAACCTCCATTTTGTAAAATTAAACAAATAAAAGAACAGCCTTAAAATAACATAAATTCTACCATCTTCTAACTTTTGACTTTCAATTTTGTATTTTTTAATAGCAAAATAATTCTATCTAAAAAGTTAGAAATCAGTTAATTTTCATTTTTTATTAGAAATATAAAAAGAAATCCATAGAAAATTTCGTAAAATACGATTCATTAAGCAACCTGATTTTTTTTGAGCTTTTTTAAAGCTTTTTTTGTGGGGTTCTAACCAAGAAAGAAAATGTTAAAAGAAATGAATGACTTTTTAGTATTTGAAAATATCTCTAAGCAGTTCGGATCCAATAAAGTTGTCAATCAAGTTAGTTTCTCAATTTCAAAAGGCGAGGTATTTTCGCTGATTGGTCCGAGCGGTTGTGGAAAAACTACGCTTCTGAGAATATGTGCAGGATTGGAAGAACCTGATACAGGAAGATTAATACTTAACGGTGTTGACATTACAGCCCTTCCGCCGAATCAGCGCAAAGTAAATACTGTATTCCAAAATTACGCCCTTTTTCCGCACATGACAGTCATAGAAAATATTGCTTTTGGTCCAAAGATAGCAAAATGGGATAAGAAAAAGATAGTCAGTGAAGTGGACTTTTTCCTTGACCTTATACAATTACAGGAGCATAAAAATAAATATCCAAGCCAGCTTAGCGGCGGGCAGCGCCAGAGAGTGGCAATAGCTAGAGCATTGATTAACCGCCCTCTCATATTATTGCTGGACGAACCACTGGCAGCACTTGACCTAAAATTAAGACAAAGAATGCTTGTTGAGCTAGACAACATCCATGATAAAATAGGAACAACCTTCCTATTCGTTACTCACGACCAGGGTGAAGCTATGAGTATCAGCGATAAAATAGCCGTGATGAATAAAGGAAACATTGAGCAAATAGGCACACCTATAGAAATATACGAGGCGCCAAAAACAAGCTTTGTGGCTGCTTTTATAGGCGACACAAACTTCTTTGAAGGCACTGTCTGCGAATTGATAAATAACGAGATAAGCAGAATTCATTTGGATGGGTTCCCTGAAATTACAGTATACAATGATAAATCTCTCCGTAGCGGAACAAAAGTTTATTTGAGCGTAAGACCGGAAAAAATAAACATAACAAGAGCATACCCCGCTCAAGACAAGCCGCTTACCAATATACTCAAAGGCAAAGTTGAGGATGTAATCTATCTCGGGTCTCAAACAAAATTCTGGATAAGAGTAGCAGACTACCGTTTGGCCATAAATAAACAACACACCAGCTTTCTTCTTGATGAACAGCCTATAAAATGGCAAGACGATGTGTGGATTTCATGGAATCCGGAACACGGTTACCTATTAGATACATATGCTGAAACGGATGAAAATCTCCTCACGCTCCCCTCGGAATAAAGGATTCGCAGAAACATGAAAGGAATGCATAATAAAAAGAATCTGGGAGAATGGCTGGTTACCATACCACCTTTGGGATGGTTATTTATATTTTTCATGATACCAACGATCATCGCCATAACCATAGCATTCAGGCCAAGCAGTCCATATGGAGATATTGAGGCTGGCTGGACTCTGGAGAATTTCATAATGCTGTTTTCTCCGACATATATTACCATAATATGGCGAACTATATGGATAAGTTTCATATCAACAATTATTTGTCTATTTTTTGCGCTTCCTACAGGATATTATATGGCCAGATTATCCCAGAAATGGCGCCAAATAATTTTACTGCTGATAATAGTCCCGTTCTGGACAAACTTTCTGATTAGAATATTTGCATGGAAAATTATTCTTAACCCCGAAGGCATCCTCCAGTATATATTGATCTCCCTAGGAATAATATCTAAGAATACCATGATGCTCTATAGAACAGAAACTGTTATTCTAGTGACAGTATATACCTATTTACCTTTTGCAATTCTGCCGATATTTGCTGCAGCTGAAAAATTTAATTTCAAGTTGCTCGAAGCGGCTCAGGATCTGGGAGCTAGCCGTTGGGAATCATTTTCCCGTATATTTTTACCAAACATATCAAAAGGGCTCAAGGTTGCCACGTTTATGGTAATGATTCCGTGCCTGGGTTCTTATATAATTCCCGATCTTGTCGGAGGCACTAATTCTGAAATGATAGGAAATCTGATAGCAACGCAGGCATTTATTGCCAGAAATATCCCTATGGCTGCAGCATGGGCGACCGTACTTATGGCAATGATCCTCTTCCCTATGGGGCTAGTTATTTCTACAAAATTACTAAGTCGTAAAATGGCTGAATAAAGAGAACAACAATGAAATGCAGAAACGGGTTTTCTAAATATATTACGATAGCAGTTTTAATCTTCTTCTACCTTCCAATGGTAATAATGACAATAAACTCCTTTAACAACTCCCGCTACGGAGTAGAATGGTCAGGATTTACTCTTGCATGGTACAAACAATTAATAACAGATCCTAAAATATTGTATACATTGATGAATTCTTTAATAATAGGAATATCGGCAATGGTTACGTCCATGGTTATAGGAACGCTTGCCGCATTCGCCATACATCATTACAAAAGCAGGATACAAATATTTCACCAGGCTTTGATTTTTACTCAGTTAGGAGTTCCAGATATTTTAATGGGCATGAGCTTACTTCTTTTCTTCATTGCCATACACCTAAGGCTAGGTCTTATCACTATATACATAGCACATGTAACTTTCTGCATAAGCTATGTCTCAATGGTAGTTCTTGGGCGACTGCAAAATTTTGATTTTAAAATAATAGAAGCTGCAAAAGATCTGGGTGCAGACTGGTACGTAATCACAAGAAGAATATTCCTGCCTCTTATTTCTCCTGGTATAATTGCCGGAGGCTTGTTGGCGTTTACCCTATCCATAGACGATTTTGTCATTACATTTTTTGTAACAGGCCCCGGGTCTTCTACATTACCAATATATATTTACAGCATGATGAAACATGGCAGTCCTGCAGTCTTAAACGCCCTCTCCGTACTATTCCTGGTTGTAACATTTACCCTCGTTTATTGTTCTCAACGCCTAATTGCCCCCAAAAAAACTAGATGAAAAAACTATTATTCCTGACAATATTACTTCTTATCACACCGTTCCTGTTTATTTCATGTTCAAAATCTAAGAAGGTTCTTTACATATATAACTGGTCAGAATACATCGCCCCTGAGTTAATGAGCAAATTTGAAAAAGATTATAACTGCAAAATCGTCATGGATTATTTTGATTCAAATGAAGCAATGTACGCTAAACTGAAGGTGGGAAGCCCGGGTTATGATCTGATAGTCCCATCCAGTTATATGGCTTCAATAATGAATAAAAAGGAAATGATTATTAACCTGGACAAGTCAAAGATACCTAATATAAAATTTATTGAATCAAAATATTCAGAAAAAACAGAAGACCCGAAAATGCAATACAGCGTTCCCTATGCTGTCAGTTTTACCGGACTGGGTTACAACAAGAAAAAGACCCCTGCCGTAAAACCCACATGGAGCATTTTTGGAGACAAACAATATTATCACCAGATAAGCATGTTTAACGATATGCGCGAATCCATAGGCGCTGCTTTAAAGTATTTAGGATATAGCCTGAACACTACGGATGACAAACAACTTGCCGAGGCAAAACAATTAATGATAAAATGGAAAAAAAATCTCGCCGCTTATCAGAATGAAGAAGCCAAAACAAGTCTCGCAGATGGGATACTCCTAGTAATACAAATTTACAATGGTAACATGATTCAAATGCAATCAGACACGCCGGAAATGGGGTTTCTTATTCCCGAGGAGGGAACATCAATAGGAGTTGAAGTTCTAGTGATTCCTTCTGATTCTGAAAATAGAGAATTAGCCTATAACTTCATTAACTTTATGTACGAACCAGAAAATTGCGCTAAAAATATGGAATACATAGCTTATCTTTGCCCCAATACAAAGGCTCTGGAATTAATGGATAAAGACCTTTTGGGGAAAATAATAATTTCAGATGAGCTCTTTAAAAAGAGTGAAGTTATCAAAGATATAGGCGGAGAAAATACCAAATATGTAAGAATGTGGGACGAAATCAAAGCCCACTAGCAGCCTGCCAAGTTTTGCGTTCAAATGATGTCCCTTTTTCATAGATTCGCGCATGCTTTTTTATCGAAAACATGCTATAATAGAATCATTAATGCTTTGCAGTCACCTGGTATTAAAAATAGGTCAAAGGCGTATTTTATTAGGATCAAAGATCTAATATAATTTCAGATTATGTCAAAAACTTTTTTCATTTTTAGGGTTATTCGTGGAATTTTCTTCTTTTTTGCTTTTCTCGTTTTGATCATTTTTTACCTTTGGAGTATTTCGGCCATTTATTTTCTTGACTTTCCATGGCATTGGCTAAAGCCTGCTTCATCTTGGTTTTTTGCGCTTGGCACACCTCTGGCTTTCATTTTTTTCCGCAAAAAGAAAAAATATGTATTCCTTTCAGTTTTAGCAGTATGCCTGCTTTTATCAGCCGTATATTACACAATGGAGGAAACCAATAACAAGAATTGGATAACAAGTCATGCTGTTCTTCCTTCTATATCATTCAGTGGAGACAAAATAACTATTAAAAATGTTCGTAATTTTGACTACAAAACAGAAAACGACTTTACCGTCATGTACTATGATAAAACTTTTGACCTCAATACCATCGATTCTCTCGATTACATCCTCTCTTATTGGGATGGGAATAAAAATATAGCCCACTCGCTGCTTTCTTTTGGATTTGGAAAAGATTCATATTTGTGCGTATCTGTTGAAACACGCCTGGAAAAAGGACAGACTCAAACAGGGCTAAAAGGCTTGTACAATCAATATGGCTTGATATACATTCTCGGGGATGAAAGCGATATTCTCATGCTGAGAACCAATTTCAGGAAAGAAGATGTTTACCTCTATCGACTGAAAGTAAAAAAAGAAGAAATAAGAAAACTTTTCTTAGCCATTATGCACAGAGTCGACTCACTGAAAAATCATCCTCAATTTTATAACTCGGTAAAACACAATTGTTTGACCAGTCTTCTTGCAGATATAGAGACTGCAATAAACCAAAAACTAAAATTTGACTATAGATACATATTTAATGGACGCTCTGATGAAATGATCTACGAAAGAGGTAAATTTCAAACAAATGGACTATCTTTTATAGAATTTAAGAAAATGCATTATGTAAATCAGTATATGACGAAAAATAACGCCCCTACTGATTACTCAAAAAAAATACGTAAATATGGATGTTTAAGAGAAATTAAGAATGAAGATATTTAATTTTACTAATATAAAGCCCTCTCTTGCGGTATTGGCAATTATCCTCTGCAGCTGCAGCACGTCGCATCTCACATACATAGGAAAAGATAACTGGATAGATGCCATGTCAATATCTGCCATGACCACTAATGAGCTATCCTATAAAAGCCGCTACTTCCTAGTGGGCAACGACCTGATAAGCAAGTTTCAGAACGATCCTCAAGAAGTTATCAAACAGTTGGCAGAATATATAGAAGATGCCCACAACAACCCGGTTGCTATCAGAAGAGAAGATATTCCGGAAACACTATCTGTTTTGATAGAACTCTGCACCTATAAAGCGCGACATTCTTCTAAAAATGAAACACTAAAATATTGGATGTCTTCTTGTTTTTATTCATACAAATACCTCTTTGATAAGTCCATAAATACGGAACTTACCCATTCCAACTCTCTGGAGTACGCTGCTAATATTCGATTCTACAACTATTCTCTCTCTCAAATATTTTCCTACTTCGACGACAATAACATATCCTTGGAATCCCCTAGTGAATTTCCAATGATTATAGGCAAAGTTAAACTTGCTAAATTTAAATCAGACTTACTATGGACAATGAAAAAATTTAATAGTTTTATAAATGGATATGATTACCTGCCAAAAAATCTCCAATCACACAGCTATGTTTCCGGTTTGGGCGTACCTCTTTTAGGGTTACAAAAATATGACTCATCTACAAGCCTTAATAAAGAATTGTCGCTTATAAGTCTCGTTTATCCCTTTACTTTCCTGATAGAATTTGAAAGTTTTGACCTTAAAAAAGAATCTATAGAAGCAATACCTGAGCTTTTTGACAGCTTTAATAATGAATTTATCGATCTTGACGGAAATAAAATTCCTTTGTCAAAGGACTATTCTCTGGCTCTTGCAACATGCGTTGACTCATACCGAAACGTTAGCGGCTTTAAATATATGCTTAATCCGGATAAAATGGGAGATTTTCAAGGTTTGTATATGTTAGCGCCTTATAACCCAAACAAAATACCAGTAGTTTTAGTTCATGGGCTAATGTCAACCCCTGTAATATGGCTGGAAATGCTTAATACTTTATTAAACAGCAGAACAATCCGCGAAAATTACCAGTTTTGGGTCTACGCCTATCCTACAGGAGATCCTATTTATTACTCTGCTCATAAATTCCGCGACGCTCTTACAGATATAAAAAATAAGTACGATTCTGGTAACAAGAATCAGAAATTCGATAACATGGTTATCATCGGGCATAGTATGGGCGGACTCCTGACAAGGCTCTCTATACAAGACAGCAACGGATATGAGCTTATCGAAAAAGTAATAAATATAAAGATGGACGATCTAAAATTACCTGATGCTCAGAGGAAATTTTTATTAGATGTCGGTCTTTTTCAACCGCTGCCATTTATTAAATCTGTAGTCTTAATATCTACTCCTAATAAAGGCTCGAAAATGGCAACCTTTACCTTCGCTAGAATAGGATCATATCTAATTTCTCTTCCATTAACAGTTGCACAACACAGCAGAAGTATTATAAAACAAGTAGCAGTGGCTTCCGGATTGAAAGAAGATGATTTTAGCATCCCTAATGGGATAGATCAACTGGCGCCTACAAGCAAATTCATCCAAATAACCTACGAACTTCCAGTTAAAAAAAATGTAGAAGTTCATTCTATTATCGGGAACGAGGATCAAGCAGGAGAAAAGTCTGGCACGGATGGTGTGGTCCCATATTCAAGCGCTCATCTGCCATACGCTCAAAGCGAGCTGGTCATAAAATCAGATCACAGCTCTTACGACAAACCGGAATGCATCAAAGAAGTGTTCCATATTTTGCTAGAACATTTACAAAAATGCAACATCAATTCAGCCCAGAGTTTCTAAACCTATTTTAATACTTTAAAATCCGGCATTCTCAAGGCCCCTCATAAAATTGCGTTTGGCTTTAAAATTCTTTTTCATTTCAAGAATTTTCGTATTAAAAATCTGTACTTTATTTCCCCTCGCAGCCTGAGTATTTGCAAATTTAATCAACTTTACGGCTTCCCTATAAGCGTCATTATTAGTTAAATTCACTTTCCTTTCGGCAATTTTTAAGTAGACATCGACTACATCTTCAGGATGATTTTCCTGACGAGCTTCACATAGCCTAACGCTCAAACCTTCGCTACAGCCTCCGTCCTGAAATTCTTCCCATGCCTGCTCTATATCTTTTTCCCATAAAAAAATCTCTACCATCAAAGAATTATCAACCCTGAACCAAGTGTATTTATTCCCTTTGTACTTTTCCCTGTTTAGTGCGATACTAGATCTTACTTTATCAGTAGCTTTATTTCTCCATTTATCCCAGCTGTCCACAAGCTTTGAATATTTTGCCAGAGTTTGATAATGTTCAAGATTAAGGCTGGAAGAAAACAGATTCCATATCGTATTAATAGCATCATCCTGCCGCTTCATTTTCCAATAGAGCTCATAAAGTTTTACAAGCAATCGCGAATCATCTTTGAATTTTGTCAATCCTTTTTTAAGCCATTCAAGCGCCAGTTCAGGCTTCTTTTCTTCAATACATCTTTCAGCTATCTTACAGTACGCATTTGAATAAGACAGATCTGATGAAAGTATTTCCATTTCCGCGTCAAAATTGTGCTCTTCGACAGCAAACTTTGTCATCAAATCTTTCAGCCAGTAATTTTTATGGAAATTTTTATCGCTTTTATTTTTATTCCACTTTTCTTTTACAAGTTTACGATATGCGTCCCTACCCTTTTCTTCAAAAACTTCAGAGTATGCGTCATAGGCAGAAAGAAACATATCCCAGCCAGAAGAAACAGTAATATTAAAGAGTTTTTCTGCCAGTTTTATCCCTTCGGGCTTAGCAACTTTGCACGCTTCAAAATGAATTTCATGCAGTTCATCAAGGACACTCCCCATCCCTCCATCTGAATCGTCAATACCCTCAATTGCTGCTTCCCATCGTTTCATGGCATATTCTGTGAGTTCCATAACATTTTCGGCGGATTCTGGAGTTGTAATCATCTTTTTTAACATATCGCAGACTTCCATTAAAGAGTCCGTAAAATCCCACGCTTCCTTATAATCAATAAATCCCCCGGTTCGAAAAGCTTCGCGGATTACGTTTTTAACAGCTGATGAATCTTTCTTTTTTACTGAGGAAAGAGAAGACATAAGAAGGTTTCTATAAAAAGAATCATCTTTATCGGCCTGCGTCTTTATGATTTTAACAAGTTCTGTTTTATCAAGAGAGTCAAGAAAATCGGCAATCCGTTTAGCATCGCTTATGCTATTTCTTTCTTTTTCAACAGATTTTATTTCGTCCTTGTTTTCAAGCCATTGCAAACCGAGAGCCACACAATGTTTGCAAAAATCCCCGTCCATCCCGACCGGACAACTGCACTCCCAATCAATTTCTCCTTTTTTGTCTGCAAAAAGCCTGACCCTGTAAGTATGCTGTCCTTCTACCTTGCCTGAAATTTCATTTTCTTTTGAGTTTATGCTCACAACCGCACCGCTTTCCGCGTAATCCATTCCTCTTTCAAAAGAGCGAGCCCCTGCAAGAGATTTGATCTTATTTAAAGTTAAAATGTCTTTTAGGTTTGTCATATCGTCCTCTCTTCCTTGATTCCATTCACAAACTGGAGGGACATGCTTCGTCATGTCCGCTAATTTTCGGTTCCGGCGAAGCGGAACCCTCCACGAGTCCGCCATTAGATATTTGCTTTATAATAATTAAACTTTAGTAATAATACCAGCTTTACCCCCTCTTTCGCCCATCATTTATTAGCCATTTATTAGCCGTTTGATATGCAATTATTGTGCAATTATATAATACGACCCTGCCCCTTTGGTGGTTATGCAAATATTTTTCTGTAAATTTGATCATCCTTAGGTGAACCTAATTTTCAATAAAAAATTTCTTGCCTGATATCCATTCTTCATCAACTTCCATAAGTAGAGCCGAGATGATTCTAAGACATGACGCCTCATTAGGGAAAATCCTTATAACTCTGGTTCTTCTGCCCATTTTACTAGCTTTTGTTCTATTTTTTCATACCTCATCACAAAATCTTTTAACAT
>JAJXWI010000077.1 GCA_021781705.1 bacterium
TATGGAATGACTATGATTGATCTTGGTAGCTTCTATGAAATCGTTAATATGCGCCGGCGTTACTCTAATATGTACAATTGTTACGATTATGATTTCTCCTGTGAATGCGCAAAAGCGTATATGGGTTAAGGTGTTGACGATTTGTATTTTTCAGGCATATTTTTATTAATTTTACTAATCTTTTTCGCTTTGTTTTTTTTTGATATTAGTCTTTTGTAACAAAAAATTATTAATGTCAAAAGACCAGAAGTCAGAACTAATTGAAGAGCAGTTCTAAATAAGTTTTTTGTTGTTTCACTTTGGATATTGTCAATATAGGCTACTAACTTTTGAATATAATTATATTCCCATCTATGGTGGAATATTTGAAAATAAAAAGAAGCAAATATTAAAATAATCAATGGAATACAACAATACTTAGCCGGTAATTTCCAAGCTCTTAATTCTTGATTACAGTAATTATTTTGAAATATTTCCTTTAACTCTTTATTTTCTTGTTCCTTTTGTAACAATTGTCTTTGCTGATTTCCTGTTTTTTCTTCGAGTCCATCGATTTTGGCAGAAGTTTGTTGCTTATGAGTATCGAGTTCATTTTTTAAAATGTCATGTTTTGTTGAAATATCTTCGACCTTTTTCTGTAGCTCGGTTTTTGCAAAATGTTTTATGTTGGTAGAAATATCGTCTTCTTTGAATCCATTTTCTAATATGCCCTTAAATTTCTTTTGCACTAAAATTTGTACAAGGTAATATTGTTGGTCAAAGTTCTTAGTCATTTCGCTGATGCCAGACAATATGATATGTGATTTTTCTCTATCTATTAATATTTCACCTGTTGGTATGTTTAGAAAGTTGACAAAACTTTTAAAATCATCGCTAGTCCGATTTATATAGCGTAGTAATATGCTTAGCCATTGGCTAGGTAAAATAATTATTGGGGTAAGAGAATTTCTAGAATAATCCCATCGCCTTAGGGATTGGTCTGTAGAGACGAAGAAGTACTTTGTATCAAAAATATTTGCGTTTTTACCATCTCTTTTCCTTTCTACCAATAAAATATTGCAAGCATCATCAAAATCACCATTACCTCCGTGCTTTGTTCCATCAGCATCTTTATATGAACAAATATCTGACGAAAGTTCATCAATTGTTTTTTTTATTTTTTCATCTTTTTCATCAAAAGGGATTTTATAATCTGTTTTAACTTTAAATTCTACTTTAAAATTTTCATATAGGCTTAAAATATTTGCTTCAAATAAGTCTAAACTATCATTGCATTTTTCTGCTCTCCATCTGTAGTAAAGTTCATACAAATCGCTGAGACACTTGAAATGCTTTTCTTCAAAAATCGCTGGATTGATTTGTCCATTTATTGGATATTTTTTTAACTTATCGATATAAAATGTAATTGTTTCCTTAAACTCTATTTCACTGTATTTTGAAATAACCAGAGACGTATTTGTATCAAGGGATTTCTTTAAAAATGTAATTGTTCGCTTCTGTCTATTTTCACCGTTAATACCTAAAGTTCTAAAAATTACATTAGTGTCAAGATAGAATATTTTATTTTTTAGACTGTTAAGTTGAATATGGGTTATGCCACCATTGTTAGAAATCATACAATATTCAAGAGCATAGCTTGCAATATCAAAAATTGCCTTGTCTTTGTCATTGTTTTCCCATTTTAGAAAGTCATTTATGATTTCTTTTTCGCTTGATAAATAAGGATGCGATTCTTTTTTGATTAAATCTTCAATTTTATTTTTACTGTCAAGTAGTTTTTTGAAGCTCTCAATATTAGTACTTAATAATTCGTATAAAAATCGATAAATAATTTCTTTTGTACTACTGACTGAAGCGAGAGTTTTCTTTTCTCTTTCAAACTCGGTAATAAAGTAATCAATAGTTTTATTGGACAGTTTTAATTCAAGTGTTTGCTTTCTTCTTTCCGATAAACATACGTTTCGTTCTTCTTTCTCATGATTTATTAAAAAAACTCCTTTTTTATCATTGGAAACAATTGATTCTAATTCTTGTTCATCAAAATGTAGGTTGTAATTATCGTAAATGAAATCAATGAGCTGATGAATGCTCATTGATTTGTTAGCATTACTTATTAAAGCTGATTCTAGTACTTTTTTTATAATTATTTTAGGAGCAATATCGTAGTTATTGTCGGCATATAAGACTGCTGCTAGTCGAAATAATTGATTTTTATTTTCCTTGTTCATATAGCATTTAAAAGGTGCTCACAATTACTGCTTACGCTGAACATTCTACTACTTTTCTTGTTCTTTGCAACAGGACAAGGTAAATGCATAAAAATGCAAATCAGAGTATTCATCAATTGGGGTAGGGGATTGAGATTTGATGTATTCCTGATTTTATGTAAGATTTTGCAATATTTGAGCTAAAACTGACTAACTCAAGTTCTGTTGTCGCTTTTTTCGGTCCTCTGGCTAAAGGTTCTGACTCCGAGAACATTTTTTGTAATCCTAAAAACCGGATCAACAGTCTGTTTTCTAAGTAATGAAGTGCAATTTCCTCTTGAATTATCGGTTGCTTTTATATCCCGGCTAACCTATAATTCAAACCGTTATTAGTTGCGCTTCACTTTTGAATGTAGCAAAAATCACAATACATGGATTAATTACCCTTTCGTTTTAACAATAGGAGTTATATATATGGCGTTCGAGTATAAACTTACAGAAATCCCAAATGATTTTCACGGAGATCCTAGGCTTACAAACTCAGATCTTATTCCTGTACCAGTAAAAAGCCGTACGTGGACTTGGTGGTCTTTTGCGGCACTGTGGATGGGGATAGTTCACAATGTTTTTGTTTTTGCCTGGATTGGCGGACTTATGTCCGTTATGGGAATGTCCGTCTGGGAAGCTCTTTCAGTCGTGACTGTCGGAAATATTATTACGACAATTCTTATAGGTTTAAATGGGCGTGTAGGTTCTCGGCACGGTATACCATTTGCCGTGTGGTCAAGATCTGCTTTTGGTGTTTTTGGAGCAAATATCCCGGCTGTTACAAGAGGGTTTGTTGCCATCGGATGGTTTAGTGTTCAAAGTTACTTGGGGTCAACGGCAATTAACGTTCTCTTTGAAGTAACAATACCATCTTGGAAAGAACTTGGTTCTACTAGTGTACTTGGCGCACCGGCAAATCTTATGATTGCTATGATAGTTTATTGGACTATTAATATATTTGTAGTTAAAAAAGGCATGGACGCCGTCAGGCGTTTTGAAAGTTGGGCTGGGCCGATGGTTTTTATAGTTTTAGCATTTTTGCTTCTATGGGTAATAAAAGGGGCAGGCGGGCTTGGTACTGTACTATACACGCCGTCAAAGTTTAAGAGCATAAATGAGTTTATATTAGTCGGGTTTATGCCTATGATTGCACTGCATATAAGCGCAAATTGGGCCACTATGGTTCTAAACATTCCTGATATTACGAGATTTGCGCGCTCAAATAAGGGGCAGTTCTGGGGAACTATGATAGGTATGCCTCTTGCAACGCTTGTTTTTAATTTTATGTCAGCTGTTATCGTTTCATGCGGAGCTGTAATGTTTGGAAAAACGCTATGGAATCCCGCAGACATTTTACTTGAAATAAATAATCCGCTACTTAGCGTTTGCGGTGCAATTTTACTTGCAATTGCCACAATTTCAGTAAATATACCTGCAAACATAGTTTCACCTGCATATGACCTTTCCAATCTTCTTCCAAAAATATTTAACTTCAAAAGAGGCGCGATATTTTCTATTATGCTTTCTTTTATGTTTATGCCATGGATTTTTATGCAAAATCCTCAGGTCTTCTATGGCATTATAAATAATGTCGGTGCGCTTATAGGTCCTGCGACAGGAATAATTATGGCCGATTTTTTCATAATTCGAAAACAAAAGCTTGATGTTTTAGAAATGTTCAAGGTCAATGGAGCCTATAGATATGTTAAAGGCTTCAGTCCAATTGCCCTGGGGGTATTGTTTTTATCAACGGTGACAGTATTTGTCGGTGAATTTGTCCCTCAGGTTGAATGGCTTTATAAATATGCGTGGTTTGTTGGTCTCGCCTTAGGGTTTGTTTTTTATATTGCTGCTGTTTATGTATTTATTAAATTAAAGGGAAAAATTCCCCCTGAATATGAAGAAAGGGGTACGATTGGTGTCGAAAACACGGATGATGAGTAACTATACGATGCTGTTGCGAGAAAAATCGACAACGCTGCAATTAATAGACTCAGACTCTTTTTCATAACGCCATCTTCATTTTTTTGTTTATTTTACACGCTCCACTGCCTACTGATTATGCGGATCAGGCTTTTTTTTACAATGCTCTTTTAGAGAAAAAGAAATATTTTTCAAATCTATAGGAGTCTGATTTTAGTCTCGCGTATAATCTTCCAAAATTTTGTCACAAAAATCGGAGACTTGCTCATCTTTAACAGAATACTCATTAATGATTAAAGCCAACTTGCAGGCCGTATACATATTTCTGTGGTGTCTATGTCTTTTTGCTTGATTTTCTATTGCTGCACTAAAAATTCTGCTTTGCATGAAGATAGCGTCAGCCACTTCATGAATAATGAATTTCGGGAATGTTAATGGGAGGAATAAAGAACGTATTATTTTTCTGATATTCTTTTTGTCTGCGTGTTCGTGTTCATAGATAAAACTATCCGGGGTTCCTGTGTAATGATAAGACACGGCAGGAGCGGCAATCAGCGCTATAGGCAAGGAAACGCATTCGTACGAATTCTTCTGTCTGAGTTTATTGCACTCAATATTGAGTAGTTCCATGCCTATTCGGCCTTCATCTTTGCCAAAATGCCTGTGTAAAGGTGGAATATAATATGAAAGAAATCCATAATTAAAAAAGGTTTTAAAGATTTTATAAGAGAAAGGTTTTTTCAGGATTTTTTCCAATTCCAAAGAAAGCCTTGAAACAGATGAGAGAGTTATTTTTTCCTGCAAAGTTAACAAAGCCTCTTCGGTTTTATATTCTAAGGAGAAGTCATATTGCCCCACAAGTTTCAGAGCTCTTAAAACTCTGACCGGATCTTCTGAAAATCTCTGATATGGGTCTCCAATGGTTCTGACTATTTTTTTATCCAGGTCATCCAATCCCATTGATGTGTAGTCTATTACTTCATGAGAAGCTGGGTCGTAAAATATTGCATTTACGGTAAAATCTCTCCTCCATGCATCTTCATATGAAGAACCGTATTCATTATCATCTGTGATGATGGAATGGCCTGAGCTTTCAATTGTCTCTTTATTAGTTTTGGATGGATCCTTTCTGAATGTGCTTATTTCTACGACATTTCTGCCTTCAAAAACGTGTACTATCCTGAACCTTTTCCCTATGATTTTTGTCCGTCTTTTTCCGAAAATTTCTCTTATTTCTTCTGGCGTCGCGGCAGTGGAAATATCATAATCCTTCGGAACTCTGTTTATAAGTAAGTCTCTTACGGCCCCGCCGACTATATAAGTTTCAAAACCATGATGCCTCAGTTTGGAGACGAGCCCCTTTATATGTGGATCTATGTGTGCGTTGAGGTTTATTTTTTTCAGAATGTAATCAGTGTCAGATAGCATGAGATCTACTTATAATGGTGTTAACAAGTTCAAGTTCTTTTTCAGTTTTCGGATAATCTGCATTAAAATGGAGGCCTCGGCTTTCTTTTCTTTGCAGTGCGGAATCTATAATTATTTCGGCTGCTGTTGACATGTCTCTAAGTTCTATAAGATCCAAAGTAATAAAGAAATCCCAGTAGTATTTTTCTATCTCCTTACGGATGTTTCTTATTCTGGATTTTGCCCTTTCAAGTCTCTTATTTGTCCTGCATATGCCTACATAGTCCCACATGAAACGTCTTATTTCATCCCAGTTATGGTGAATGACTACCAGTTCATCAGAATTTGTGGCGCTCCCTGTTTTCCAGTCAGGAACATGTCCTGTAGGTCTATTTTCTCTTATCGAACCTAGTTTTTCTTCTACATCCTGCGCAAGAAATGAGGGAACTACCAAGGCTTCAAGAAGGCTGTTACTGGCCAGCCTATTCGCTCCATGGAAACCATTGCATGCCGTTTCTCCTACCGCATAAAGCCCGTTAAGTCCTGTATAGCCATTTATATCTGTTTTTACTCCGCCGCAGCAATAATGAGCAGCTGGAACTACGGGGATTGGGTCCTTGTTAATGTCTATTCCTGCGGAGAGGCACTCCTTGTATATCCCTGGAAACCTGAGTTTAAAAAACGCCTCTCCTTTACCTCTTATATCAATAAAAACGCATTCCTGTCCGGTTCGCTTAAGTTCATTGTCTATGGCTCTTGCTACTATATCCCTTGGCGCCAGGCTTTGCATTTCATGATATTTGTGCATGAATTCAACGAGATTTCCTTTATTGTTCTTAATTTTTAGTATTCCGCCTTCTCCTCTTACTGCTTCACTGATAAGGAAGTTTTTTCTGGCGGGGCTGTAGAGAATTGTCGGGTGAAACTGGAAAAACTCCATGTTCGCTATCTGTGCATTTGCCCTGTATCCCATTGCAATTCCACCGCCGCACGCAACATCAGGATTGCTTGTGAAGAGATAAACTTTTCCTGCTCCTCCTGTCGCCAATGTAGTAGTCAGAGTCAAAAATGTTTTTACTTCTTCAGATTTAATGTCAAGGACATAGGCGCCCAGGCAAAAATTGTCGCCCATCCATCCCAGTCTCCAGCTTGTTATGAGGTCTATTGCCGCGTGATTTTCGAAAATCTGAATATTGCTGTTTTTTTTGCATGCGTCAATAAGCGTTTTTTGAATCTCATTTCCAGTTATGTCGCCTGAATGAAGTATGCGTCTTTTCTTGTGTCCTCCCTCCATTCCGAGGTGGTAATCTTTTTTATTTTTGGATTCTCCCATCTCTCCTTTCGTAGTGAAGTGAGTGCCCATCGAAATAAGCTCGTTTATGCAGGATGGCCCAGCCATAATAATCTTTCTGGCAACTGCTTCATCGCACATATTTGCGCCGGCATATAATGTGTCCTTCAGGTGTTCATTGTAGGAATCTTTGTTATCAATTACGCATGCGACTCCGCCCTGTGCGTAATTTGTATTTGTATTGTCTATTTCTCTTTTGGTAACGACGGCAACAGTTCCTTTTTCAGCAAGTCTC
This sequence comes from bacterium, assembly GCA_021781705.1. Classification (GTDB taxonomy): domain Bacteria; phylum Verrucomicrobiota; class Lentisphaeria; order Victivallales; family GWF2-38-69; genus JAJXWI01. Next base: position 7,172 of record JAJXWI010000077.1, read on the forward strand.
AATGCCGTTGAAAGGCCGGCGGCTCCGCTTCCTATAACGAGATGGTCGAAAAATCGTCCTTTATTATCCATAACTTATATTAAAATTTGAGTTTATGATTGAGGATTTCTGATATAACTGTCTGCATATTATTGCAACCTATTTTTTTCATTTCAACCCAAAATTAAAAATCATAAATCAGAAATTTTCGTCAGCATATTCTGACTATCAGATTTTCCATAACTAGTCTCTGGTTCAAAGCACCTGAAACCAGGTCTATATTGGCGTTGAGCAGTTGTGTAAAAATATCTGAGAGAAATTCTTCGTTAAATTTCAATGATTGTTCATAAAGTTTGTACGCTCTATACGGATGTATACTAGTGAATATTTCAGGCAGAGTATTCTTGTCGCCATTTTCTATTATGTTCTGAAACTTTTGATAAGAAACAGTTCCATTTATCCCGGCAATTCCCGCGGCACTTTTTATTTTTAAGATCTCTTTTATTTTTCTGGCCGCAGTATAGAGCATTGAAAGCTCCCGTGAATTACGGCTGTCATCGTTCACCTTATCCAGAAGGATATTCAAACTCAGAAAAGCTTCTTTCTTATTTCTCGATGAAATGGCTTCGGCAAATATCCAGCTTGCCATGTCAAATGTTTTAGAGCAAATAGTCTTACAATCTTCCATTTTTATGGCATTGCTATTGCCGGTGTAAGCTATTATTTTATCGAGTTCATTATATAATCTTCCGCTATCATAACCTACAGTTGCTGCAATGTATTCCATCGCATCGAAAGAAATGGATTTGCCATACTTTCCGAGATATTCTTTTATTTTTGAAAAGAGCTCGTTCTGCGAGGTTTTTTTGTCGGCTTTTACTTTATTAAATTCAATAATTTTCCCATTCTTTTCAAAGAATTTGTAAAGGGGGTTTTTCTTAGCCAGATCAGGTCCGTTTATCAGTATTTTTGTCCTTCCGGTGTGTAGTTCGGCTTCCAACGAGCTGATTATATTCTGAATCATCTCTTTTAATTCGCTGTTTTTTTTGCCATCCAGCTGGTCAAAGAAGATAATATTTTTAAGCCATATTGCTCTCTTTTCGCATAAAAACGGAGGGGTATCCAAAGCGTTCAGAAAGTTTTCCAGGGATTGAATGGGTTTCTGTCCATCCTTGTCAGCATTAACTATTTCAAATGCCGTATCGTCCCCAAGAGATGTTTTGATCGATGCAGCGATTTCAAGGGCTTCTCTTCTCAGAGCAACCTCATCATCGCCTGTAAACAATAGAAAATCTTCTATAATTTTATTCATACATTTTGGGCCTTGCTTATACGATTCATTTCAAACAATCCATAAAAGGTTAAGGCATTGTTCAGAATAATAGCCTGGTTAATTTTGAGCTATTTTTCCGATTTATATCAAAATATTCGAATATTCTTATTCCTATATATTCTTTTATACTCTCTTGAGTTAATTTTTTGTTATTTTTTAAAATGCCATCAATTTCTGACTTATCAATTTCATCAATCGTGATATTCACAGGTTCTTTTGTTTCATTATTTAGATATTGCTGTAAAATAAATTCATCTTTTTCAAAAAGTAATGTAACAGGATAGCTTGAGTAGCAAATGCTTATTTCAGAGTTATTGATTTCTATCTTTGCATAAACTAAACCATCACGCACCCATTTGAAGTTGGGGATATTAACTACTTCATTTCGTCTGTCTGTGAATAAGAAATACTCTCTCTCTGATTCAATCCTAACATAATCCCCCAATTCCATAGCTAAATTTTTTACAATTACCTCAGCATCATTTTGTGTGTCGAACTTTTTGTCTATTTTTTCAAGTATATTTTTGTATTTAGCCTCGTTTAATCTTTCCCCATACTGTTTGCCCATATCTCTAATAATGTGAGTATTATCATTATATGGGGCTATAAACAAGATTTTTTCCACTAAATGATTAATGCCACATACAAGAGATTTTTCATGACTATTAATGGTTTTTACTTCCAAGAATTTTGAAAAGTTTGCATTATATTTTTTCCATACCTCTATGTAGTCGTTTTTGAATTTCTGTACATATTTCTGATTTATTGGTGTCTTGGATAAATAATCTTTTTCCTGCTTTAAGAGGTTCTCTTTCTCTTTGACAAACTCCTCATTAAATTTCTTTTCAAAATCACTCAGGATCTCTTCCTCAAAATCAAAATATCGTTTGATAAATTTAGGATTAAGATTGTTTATACTGGTTTCAAGAGATTGCTCGGAACTTTCATAAAAGTCCTCTTTTTTAAAGATAGAAAGATTGACTGATTTATTCGGCTCTTTTGCATATTCATAAAAAAGAAACAATATTCTGAATTTGTTGTAATTACAGAAACTAACAAACTGAGCACCAGGATTAAGGGGATTAAATCCTTCTAATAAGTTAATTTGCCTATTTGGGGAAGAATAAAACTTTTCTTTAAACTCTTTTCTGGTATAAACATTCAATGCAGTTTCGAAGAACGATTTTGGAAGTTTTTCTTGCTCAATTCTAGTTAGAATCAAATAGAATAACTCTAACAGTTTTTCTAATATGTTACTATTCTGGTTGTTCCAGATTTTTAATTGATAACTGTTTTCATCATAATCACTTTCAAAATAATGCTCCAAGACTTTGCTTAGGCTCTCAATATAATTGTCAAAATATTGTTTCTTGTGTCCGGAGTCAAAATTCAGTTCAAGGATAATTTTGGAAAGAATAAATATTTTATCTGCAGTACTGCCTATAAGTTTATTGTAGTTTTCTAACCATGCATAGTCTGTTGATTGTTTGAAAGTATCAATATTTCTGAAATCTAAAAACTCCTTTAAATAAAGAGCTAGAGAATTGATTTTATTGTCAAATCCTTTACTAGCCAAAAGGAGTTTGCAACATAATAAATGTGAAACATTTTGGTAAAACAAAACATTATCAAGATTATTATATTCATTGCTTTTCAGATCATAAAATGCCAAAAACAATTCGTATAGCAATTTGGTATTTTCAATCATCTGAAATGGTGAAGAATATAAATTATCCCAAATTTCAGTACGCTTATCAACAGGTGTATCTTTAACAAATTGTTTTATTGCTTCTATCTCTTCAGTAAAATCATTACTGCTTGTTTCAACATAAGAAAGGTTTTTGAAGAAATCAGCTAATGACTTATATCCACTCTTTGTGTGGTTGGTATTACAATCTACTGCGCGTGTGTCTTTTTTTATTTCCTCTTTAAATTTCTCAATCATTCTATTATACAGCCATTTCCGATTTAGAGTGGAAATGAAGGCAAACACAAAGCATATGGAATATAAAAACAGAAATACACATAACAAAAAGGCTATTGTGAGCCAGTTATAGATATAGGAGGCAATACTTATAAAGAACGAAACGATAATCAAAATTATATAACTGAGTACATGAAACGATTTTAAGTAATAGTCTTTTATTAGATCCTGTCTGACATCTTTGGTTAAGGCTGTAGAGATGGTAAAAAGGGTAACAAATATTCCCAAAATCGTAAAATGCAGAAACACCAAGTCCTGAATATTAAACTTTGACATTAGTTCTTGCATATTATTTTAATAATTTATTTCTCTTGTTTTTTGGCAAGTAATTTTCTTTGGACACAACTGATTTACCAAGTTCTTTTGCCAGCCAACGTTTAAAGGGTTCTGCTTTGGGCGAAGGTGTGGATTGAATAAGACGAAATATTCCTTCGGTGTTCCAGTAAAGCATTTTTTGCCGTTCTCCTAAAGTTTCGAATTCAAGCATAAGGGGTGGTACAAATTGTGCCTTCCCTTGTTGTGTCAGTTTTTCAAGCTCAGGGTCTCGCTGCCTCATTTGCTTAAAGTATTCCCGACTTCGGCGGTAAAAAGGCAAGATTAAAGAAATCCAAGCTCAAGCTTGTGAAAAGCTCTTTTGTAGTGCCTAGCTAGTCGCAATTATTATACT
>JAJXWI010000078.1 GCA_021781705.1 bacterium
CCGATCTTTTCCATTTTCTATTTTGTATACTGACTGCTGCTTTTCTATCCAGAAAGGATCATGGGATACAGATAGAACTGTTAAGTCTGGCAGCCCTAAAAAATCTCGTACTATTGAAGCGTTGCCTGTGTCAAGTCCGGTCGTTACTTCGTCTGCCATGAAAATGCTCTTATTCATCAAAAAGGCTCGGGCAATTACTATTCTCTGTTTTTCTCCACCAGAGACATCAACACATCTTTTTTTTAGAATATCATTAGAAAGTCCGAATTTGCCCAGGGTTTCTTTTATTTTGCTGATTTCAGGTTTTATATTTTTATTGGCTTTGAACCCGAATGGCAGCATTATAGCTTCAAGCACATTGCCTGAGCCCAGTACAGGTTCTTGCGAAATATATGCTATCTGGCTCCTCACAATATTAAGAGTTTGAATCGTCAGTTCCGTTCCGTTTATTTTTAGAATTCCTTTTGGGATGGAACAAAATCCCATTACCGCCAATAGAAGAGATGTTTTTCCGCATCCTGAAGAGCCGGTGATTACGCATTTTTCGCCCTTAGAAACGGTAAAAGAGACATTTTCCAGTATGCTTTTATTTCCTCTGACGATATCAACATTGCAAAACTTTATCATGATCAAGATTGCTGCTACTTTGATTTTAAATTATTTATAAAAAAATACTTTACTGTTCTGTATATTCCATGAGATTTTATTAAAGAGTGGTCTATTTTAGGTTTTAGGAAATTTTTGGAGTTTACTTAATGAAGAAGCCAGATAAGTTTTTAGGTTTAAAAGATTACCTTGATATCTTAGGGGAAGAAGTACTGGAAGTCGTTAATTATGCGAAACGAACAGTAACGCATGTTACCAATAATTCTAAGAACATAAGTAGAGGTTCACTGTTTATAGCAATAAAGGGGAGCGAATCTGACGGGCATAATTTTATTTCGGATGCGGTAAAAAGAGGTGCCGAAATAATATTTCATGAGATGGCAGTACAGGTAAAGGAAAAAGATATTACTTATGTCATGGTGAAAAACGCTTACTATGCTTATGCGGTTATCTGTGAAAAATATTTTGATAACCCGACAAAGAAATTAAAGCTCATAGGAATTACGGGAACCAATGGAAAAACTACTTCGGCATATCTTATAAGATCAGTTTTAGTTGAGGCCGGGAAAAAGGTCGGGCTTATTTCCACGGTTGAATATTCCTGCGGAGAAACGCTTTATTCTGCGGACAGGACAACCCCTGAAGCCTATGAACTTCAATCACTGTTTTATGAGATGGTGCAAAATGGTTGCGAATATGCTGTAATGGAAGTGTCCAGTCATGCGTTGAGCCAGCATAGAACAGGCAATGCGAGGTATGAAGCCGCGCTATTTACCAACCTTTCAGGTGATCACTTGGATTATCATAAGGATATGGACAACTATTTTCAGGCCAAAACCAGGCTTTTTACTGAGTGCCTCACCCATGCAGGCAGTTCAATCATCAATCAAGACGATTATTATGGTTCCCAGTTAATTGGAATTCTTAAGCACACAGTTACTTATGGATTCGGAGAAAGTTGCGCGTACAGGGTGATTTCAAGCAAAGATCCGTTTCAGAGCTGTACTGAGTGTATTGTTTGCAACGGCGCTTTTGCAGAACTTAAAACTTCTCTTCTCGGTAGGTACAATGCCTACAATGTTGCCGGAGTTTTTGCATTATGTTCTGAACTTGGCATAGACAAAGAAATTATAGTCAGAGCATTGAGCAAGAAGATAGTGGTTCCAGGCAGGCTTGATAGGGTATATTGCAAGAGCGATATACTTTTTTTTGTAGACTACGCCCATACAGATGATGCTCTGGAGAGAGCACTATGCGCTATGCGCGAATTGAACCCGGTGAAGCTGATTTCCGTATTCGGCTGCGGCGGAAATAGAGACAGGACGAAGCGCCCTAGAATGGGAAAAATTTCTGCTGATCTTGCCGATCTTACTATAGTTACCAGTGATAACCCGAGAAAAGAGCTGCCTTCTGATATCATCAAAGATATACTCGAAGGAATTCCTGCTGGGAAAAACTTTTGCGTAATAGAAAATAGAAGAGATGCTATTTTTGAGGCAGTAAAAATTGCTGAGTCCAAAAGTGTCGTTTTGATAGCCGGAAAAGGTCATGAAGATTATCAGGAAATAAATGGAGTTAAACATCATTTTTCAGATAAGAAAATAGTCGCTGAAGCCATAACGTTTTATGGAAAATGACAAGGCGTAGTTTAGTCTCACTATCTAATCATTAAGAGGTTAAATAAATATTCAGCAAACTACGTCCATTTTTCTCCCTCGATACGATTCGGAAATCGAATCACTCGGGGAACTATCTTGGGTGTGTGCTTGTTTTTCGAGTGTCACGAATAAATCCCGTTGCGGAATTTACGAGGGACGTATCGAGAAGAAAATATCGGATGACATACGTTACTTAATACTTACGAAATTAGGAGGTTATTTTGAAGTTTAAAAGTGTTTTTTTTATTGTATTTTTTTTATTGGCTGGTTATTGCATTTCTGCTGAAAATGGCAATCAGCCAGCTTTGAGTTCCTGTGAACTTATTGAGAAAATGAAAAAGGCTACAGATCCCAACGAAAAACTAGGAAAAGCTAATACAAAGGTAACCGAAGGCGAGGTTATTATGCCTGGTCAAAAAATTAGGGCAAGTGTTAAAACTTTTTTCAAGAAACCATGCAAGTTTATGGTCGAAACTCATTTTCCGAATGGTGCAATAGATAAGAGAGGATATGACGAGAAAACAGTATGGGAAAAATCTTTCAACGCTGGAAAAAGCATTGAATTAAAAGGGATGGACAGAAATTCTTTTGTTTTGAGTTCTTACATGGAGTCTCCTGATATTTCAGTGTGGTACGAGGTGTTCTCCAGTATTCAGCTTGATGGTAAAATGCAGAAAATAGGCGGAATCCTTTGTTATAAGCTTACCTGTATTCCAAAGCCGTCTTTTGGAATTAAGTCGCCTCTGACTTTTTTTGTTGACAGCAAAAGTTTCCTTATAAAACGAATGGATCTCTCCTCGTACAGCAAAGGAGTAGAAATCAGACAGAATATATTGGTGAATGAGAATAAAGATTTTGACGGAGTTATGGTGCCTTTAAAAACAAAAACTGATATTATGGGCACTGAGATAGAGTACAATATCACTAGATTTGAACTGAATAAAGAGATCGATGATAAATTATTTTCGATGCAGAATTAAGATGAGATTTATCGGGAGATAAATGATGTCTGCGTATTTACATCTAGGATTCTGTCATTGCATGAGGGCTTGATTTTTATGTGATAACGTTTCTCGCGGGCTCACGCCAGGGGCTAGAACATAAAAGATATAGTAGACATATTGGCCATGGGTGTGAGCCCGTGGAATAGAAAAAAGAAATCAGCCATTTTGACTCTGATAACATATTTTAGACCACTCAGCCTCGGGCTACGGCACATTTAGATCAGGGAACGCCTTGAGTATTTCTGAGGATGCGACAGCAAAATTCAAACCTTCCAAAACCACTCCCTCTTTTGACTGACGAACAATTTCCCTATTAACACCCACAACTTTACCTGTTTTCACGTTTATGAGAGGTCCACCGCTATTTCCGGGGTTAAGCGCAACATCTGTTTGAATGACACCGGTGCCCTTTTCATCTCTGATTGCACTGATTATCCCTTTGGTAACCGTCCAGGACAGGCCCCTCGGCGTTCCGATAGCTATTACATCGTCACCAGCCTCTACATTGTTCGTATCTTCAATATCCAAATATGGAAAATCGATGCCATCGGCCTTTAACAATGCCAGGTCTTTTTCTTTATTGACTTCTTCTACTACACAAGCCATTAAAGATTCATTATTATGCCTCCGTATCCTTACGTTAGTAGAGGCTTTTACTACATGTTCGTTGGTAATGATATATCCTGTTTTAGTGACAAAAAATCCTGAACCAACCCCATCGCTTGTTTCGACAATAACAACAGCGTTGAAATAGGAGTTATATGCTGAGATGGAATCTGTTTTTTTCAGTTTAGCCAACGACGCGGAATAATTCTTATATTGAATTTCCTTGCCATTAATATTGCTTGTCAGGCTAATGACTTCCGGCCGGTCGTTCAATGCCTTGAGTTTAGCCCTATTATCTTCTATCTCTTGTAAGCATTTATTAACCTCAGCTTTTGAATAAGATACCGTTACAGTTCCAGAAGAACTCTGATAAGTGCGAGTAGCCTGTGATTTCTGCAAGTCTGTCAATCTGTCGTTTAATAATCTTATTTGATATTCAGTTTCAGTTATTTCCGTAAGTTTGGGGTTTAACTCCTGCCTTAGTTCATTTATTTCTCTGTTTAAATCTTTAAGATAATCTTTGGCATCGACAGAGTTGTCACAAAGATACACCATATTATCGTCTAAAATATGTCTATTATATCCAAGAAAGACTGTATTTTTGTAAATTTCTCCGCTTTGAAGAGTTACGCTTCCGTCCAGATTATAAACCCCCCCGCTTTTTATAATCACTGGTTTGCCATATCGCAGAATATCTTCTTGCAGTTTTTCCTTTGTTGTTCTTATTTTCTTTTGCTTCAACGACGCTTGCTTAGCCTTTGCTTCTATGGTATTTTTTAAATCCTTGCTGTAGCCATATTTATTTTGATACTTTTGCGTCATTTTCGAAAATGGGATTGTTGTAACCGATCTATGGTTGGCATCAGGTGTTTTATTATAGGAGATGTCCAAGGAAGTTGAGTTTTTCTTCAACACCTCAATATTAAAATATTCTTTTCCATCTGTCGTTAATATAGTTTCAACGTCTCCCCCATGAATCAAGTAAGACGAAATGAGGATAAAAACAAATATTAAGTAACAAAATGTTCTTTGCATAAGCTTAAATATGATTGGGGTTGTATATATTTATGATTATATGTGAGTTGAGAATAATAAACAACCAGGCATGCAGAAAAAGTTAAAAGTCACCCGCTTGGGCACTGAATCTGGCCTTTTTGAAGAAACTGCAAAATATAATATTCTCAGAGAATACATAAAAATAGGTAATTTTCTGCTAAATAAGGCTAGATAGTCTAGTTTTTGACACTATTGTAATGTCAAAAGAATGAAACAAGAAATGAAGAATCTATGAAAACCATAGCGACAGCGGTAGTATTATTTTTCACCATGAGTCTATGCGGTTTAAATGCGTCAGTATCGACTGATGGCGCCGATAGCAAAAAAATAGATAAAAACACAAAAGGAAGTGAGATGCAATCAGTAGAGCCAACTAAAAAAGCAAGTAATCCTATCGTTGAACTGGAAACTACTATGGGTAACATTGAAATTGAGTTGTACCCTGAAAAAGCTCCAAAAACAGTGGAAAATTTCCTTAAATACGTAAACGACGGTTTTTATGATGGCACAGTTTTTCACAGAGTTATCAAAGGGTTTATGGTGCAGTGCGGAGGATTCGACAAAGATATGGAACAGAAAAAGACCCGTTCCCAGATTGCAATTGAATCCGATAACGGTCTAAAAAATGCCAGAGGAACAATTGCTATGGCAAGAACCAGCAATCCAAACTCTGCAACATCTCAGTTTTTTATTAATGCAAAAGATAATGATTTTTTGAATTATACCGCATCTACTACTCAAGGATATGGGTATGCGGTATTTGGAAAAGTCATTAAAGGTATGGACACTGTAGATAAGATAGAAACCGCAAAAACTTCCTCTCAGAATCAGATGGATGATGTTCCAGTTTCTAACATCATCATCCAAAAAGCGGCTGAAAAAAAATAGCGTTATTTCTTGCCTCTTTTACAGTTCCGACGTCAAAGATAATCGGGCATTAGTTTGACAATTTCCGAAAGCGTGCTAATGTACAGCATCTGATAGATTGCTTTCTAGACTTCTGTAAGAACAAATACTCTCGTCTCAATCCGTCATTTTATGATTTAGTTAATCCATTAACAGGAGAATCAATGAGGATTGAGTTCAAGGAACTGTATTTAGGTAATTTAAAAATAGAACTGCCTATCATTCAAGGCGGGATGGGTGTACGTGTATCGTCATCATCTTTAGCCTCAGCTGTGTCTAACGAAAAAGCGCTTGGCGTAATAGCTGCAGTAGGTCTGGGCGAGGAATCTGGAAGTGAGAATCGCGATTATAAGACTCGTTCGCGCGCCGAGCTTATAAATATCATACGAGAAACCAGACGCATGACTAAAAATGCATTCGGCGTAAACATCATGTGCGCCCTTAGCAATTATGATGATCTGGTAGATGCCGCCCAGAAAGAATCAGTTGATGTAATTATTTCAGGAGCAGGATTGCCTCTACGGTTGCCGTCTTTTATAAAAAACACTCAAACCAAAATTGTTCCAATTGTTTCTTCCGCACGTGCAGCGCATATTATATGCAGCACATGGAAGAGAAAATATAACCGTCTTCCTGACGCCATTATAGTAGAAGGTCCCCTCGCGGGAGGACATCTGGGCTTCAGTGGGGCAGAACTTAAAAATAGTAAAGAAGTATTTTTAGACAAAATCGTGCAGGAAGTGCTGGGAATAACTCATGATTTTGGGTGCAGTAAATCGCATATTCCGGTTATCGCGGCCGGAGGAATTTTCGATGGCAAAGATATAGCCAGAGTGATTCGTTTGGGCGCAAGCGGAGTCCAAATGGGTACGCGTTTTGTTTGCACTAATGAATGTGGCGTTTCTCTGAAATACAAAGAAGCGTACATGTCAGCTAAAGAAGGGGATATTTCTGTTATCAATAGCCCGGTAGGAATGCCAGCCAGAGTCATTACGAATGAATTTGTAAAGAAAATTTCTGAGGGGAAGCGGATGGATTTTGATTGTGAATACAGATGTTTATCTACCTGTAACGCAAAAAAAGCCACTTATTGCATTGCTAAAGCGTTGCTGAATGCATACCGCGGGGATATGGACAATGGGTTTGCCATGTGCGGAGCAAATGCGTATCGTATCAAAAAAATAGTTTCCGTCAAAGAACTGATAACAGAACTTGTAGAGGAAACGAAACGTTGCTTAACAAATAATGAATAATTGTAACATCGAAACATCTGCCCATTTTGGCAGAAAACATCAAAAAATAATTTATAAGGATTAAAAATGGATAAGATAAATATATCTAATGAAAACAATGTAGAAGAGAAAAGCTTTAATAGCTTGGGCATTGCCCCTAAGATTCTCGAAACTCTAACAAAAATAAATTTTAAAACACCTACACCGATTCAGTGTAAAGCTATACCTATTGCAATAGAAGGCAAAGACGTTATAGGTATTGCGCAGACAGGCACAGGGAAAACGCATTCTTTTGCCATTCCTATGATGCAGCGACTGGACCAGGGAAATGGGATTGGCCTAGTTTTGGCGCCAACTCGCGAATTAGCCATACAAATTGATCAGGCTTTTCAAGGATTGGCAACTCCTTTCGGAATAAAAACAGCATGTCTTATAGGTGGAGCTTCTATGTATTTGCAATTGCAGGCACTGAAGAAAGGCCCGCGAGTGATTATTGCCACTCCAGGCAGGCTTATAGATCATATGGACAGGAGAAAATCCCTGCTGCGAGACGTAGTAATGCTTGTTCTTGACGAAGCAGACAGAATGCTTGATATGGGATTTGCTCCGCAGATTAATAAAATAATGGAGTCTCTTCCCAATGAGAGGCAAACAATGCTTTTTTCTGCAACTATTCCTAAAGAAATCATGACTCTTACTTCTAAATATATGAAGCTTCCAGTTTCTCTTGAAATAGCTCCTTCCGGAACTACAGCAGAAAGTGTGACTCAAGAGTTATTTATAGTTAAGAAGGAAGCAAAATTGCGCCTTCTGGAAAAAATCTTGCCACAATATAGCGGCTCAATTCTTTTATTTTCAAGAACGAGGCATAATGCATCAAAAATCACAACGGCCATCAAAGGTATGAGATATGATGTGGCTGAGATACATTCCAGCCGAACCCTGGCGCAGCGCCGTGAAGCTCTTGAAGGATTCAGGAGAGGAAAATATAAAGTGCTTGTAGCTACAGACATAGCAGCCAGGGGTATTGACGTGACAGGTATTGAACTTGTTATTAATTATGACTTGCCTGAAGAAGCAGAGAATTATGTGCATCGTATCGGACGAACAGCGAGAGCTGGAAGCAGCGGCCATGCAATTTCTTTTGCTATGCCTGACCAGAGCCGAGATGTTCGAAACATAGAACGCCTTATCAGAAGAATACTTCCGGTATCAAAGCATCCTGAAGTGCCTTGCGAAGAGTTTGCCAAGAGCGAAGTTGTCTTTTCATCAAACAAAAGAAAAGGCAGAAGCGGTCGTTCTTGTTGGCGCTAAAAGACCGTTAGGATAATCATCTTTGAAAAGCTCCAGTTCATTGCCTTAAAATAGGCACGAATTGGAACTTCTTAGTAACATAGCTCAAATGTCATTCCTGTCTTAAAAACTTTTGACGCTGGCAACGATTCATATTTTTCGACCGTTTGCTTCTATGGCAGATCAGACGGGCTGGTAAGATTGGACATTCAAGTTTTGTACACAGTAGGGATGGAAGGCGCAAAATTTTTTGGAATAGTCTTAATTCCAAGTTTAATTATTTTAGCTCTAATTTCTAGCTCTTCATACCGGCTGGTTACGAGTATTGCTTGCTCCCTTAAATTGAGTTTTTCTATTAAATCCAGTCCTGTTTCTTCAAAGCCAAGCAGTTCATAGTCTATTAAAAACAGTGTGTTTGCCGGCAATAAGTTTTGACAATATTCAATGAATGTTGATGGAGTATAAAAATGTTCCAATACAATTTTTCCATTTTGGATCTGTTTCTGGAAACGTGTTTCCCAAACATCGTGAATAGATTGATCATCATCTAAAACTATAACGTTCATTCCGAGTTTGATATTTAATTGGGACTGGAACCAGTCGGGAGCTTCTGTTATTGGCAGTTTGATAATGAATGTGGTTCCTTCCCCCACCTTTGAGTGAATATCATGGTTTCCGTTCCAGTTCTTGATGTTTTGAATGGCTCCAGAAATTCTTAAACCACAACCTTCCCTTTTGCCAACACTCATTCCCCCTTGCTTTATTTTCGGAAGGATATCTTCTGAAATTCCTTCACCATTGTCAATAATATTTATCGTTAGCATCTTCGGTTCTTTTTCAAGAGTGACTCGAATAATACCCCTTGTTCCATGAATAGCTTCAGACGCATTATTAATAAGATTAGAAATTACCCTTTTAAGCTCTTTTGCATCAAGGCGTACAAAGATACTATGAGCGCTATTCTCAACTTCTAAAATAAGCTCTATGAATTTATGAGCCATCTGAATCCGTTTTTCTGATACCAGTGAATCCAAAAGGCTAGAAACTAATTCTGGTTTTATATCTTCTTTTATATTAGCCTCCACCTTTTTCTCTTTATCTTTGCCTCTGTGCTTCTCTAATAGGTTATTGGCAATATCGTTTATGCGCTGCGCCGCGTTCCTAATTATTACTCTCTTTTGTTCAGGTAATTCAGATAAATATTTTGATACCATGCTAAGTGCGGCTAAAGGAGAGCGAATATCGTGAGCAACCTGAGCTGCTGTTTTAGCTATTGCAGAATCTCTCATGAAAATTGCTTTTTTCTCTAAAACACTTGCCCGTAACTGGAATATTCCTACAATAATAGACAAAATAGTCACTCCGACTAACACCCTAAACCACCACGTCATCCAAAACGGAGGAGTGATTATTATTTTGATTGATATTCCTTCTTCATTCCATACGCCATCATTATTAGATCCTTTTAGGTAAAGAGTGTACTTCCCAGGAGGAATATTGGTATATTTGCCAGAACGATTAGTTCCTATATAATTCCAGTCCTTATCAAAACCTTCGAGCCTGTATGCATACTGGTTTTTGCTAGGGTTCATATAATCTAATGCGGCAAAAGTGAACTCAAATGAATTATCTGGCCAAGGAAGTTTTATATCAGTTAATTTTTTTAGGCCATTTTCATTATAAGTTTCTTCTTTTGATTTAAATGATGACAAGATAATTGGCGGAATATATCTGTTTGGTTCAATCTTACTTGCTTCTTCAGGATTGAACTTGCAGACACCCCCTCCGCAAGAAGAAAACCATAAATTACCGTTTGAATCTTTTAGAGCATTAGCAATGGTGTCAAATTGATTGCCTGGTAGACCGTCTGCTTTTGTGAATATTTTTACAACTTTTGATATGCTAGGATCAAATTTTGCTATACTGGAACCTATGCTTATCCATAAATAACCTTCGCTATCTTCCAGAATGTGTTTTGTTGAGTTACTAGGGAACCCGCAATCAAGTCCATAATGTGTAAATTTCCCTGTTTGTTTATCAAACTTATTTAATCCTCCGTCCTCTGTGGAAACCCAAAAGTTTCCTTTACTATCAATATATGACTCAATCACAATGTTCCCGCTGATACTATTTTTATCATTTGAATCATGTCTATAATGTGTACAAGTTCCTGTTGTCTTATCAAACTTATATAGGCCACCACCGCCGGTTGAAATCCACAAAACATTATCGTCTGGTAGTATACTTTTTGTGATTTCATTACTTACAGAAGTTATGTCGTGCGGAATATGTTTATATTGAGTAAATTTGCCAGTTCTTTTGTCAAAGGAATTTAAACCATCAGATGTCCCAATCCAAATAAGACCATCTTTATCTCCGGTGATATTTTTGGGCAACCAACTTACATTATTGCTTGTTAGGGAATTTGCAGTTCCCTGTTCAGCTTTGTATTCTTTACAGATACCGGTATTTTTATCGTAAGAATATAACCCATGGTTCGCGACAAAGAACCAAATTATTCCTTCTTTGTCTACAAAGATAGACCATATTA
>JAJXWI010000079.1 GCA_021781705.1 bacterium
CATCAGGCAAGCTTATGGGTTCAGAGACAAGGATTACTTCATTCTCAAAATCTATAACCTTCCAAATACTAAAATTGAGGCTGTTTTATGATAGTTACTTTTCATTTCGGCGAAGAGGCGATTTTTTTAGTATTAACGATATATTTTATATAACAGAACTCTGTTCGTAACAAGCTATAATCTAAAATGATAAATAAAGGAATTTTTATATATGGCAGACTCTTTAGCTCTATTATTATTGTTGTTCGGGCTCGAAATAGTACTTAATGTAGATAACATTCTGGTAATCTCTATATTCGTAGGAAAGCTTCCAGAACACCAGAGGAAGAAGGCCAGGATCATAGGACTGCTGTTTGCACTGGTTGCGAGAATAATTTTTATTGCCGTGATAGTTAAACTTGCAAATCTGAGAGAGCCGATAATATATCAATTCTCAATAAGGGACATGATATTGCTTTCCGGAGGCCTTTTTCTGCTTTGGAAAGCAGTTACGGAAATCCATAATACCGTCGAACTAAAAGAAGATGATATTACCAAAGACAAATATAAAAGCTCTACCAGGTTTGTGTCAGTAATATCTCAAATTGTGATGCTGGACATAGTTTTTTCAATTGACTCCGTAATAACTGCGGTAGGATTAACAAGTCTGATATGGGTAATAATGTCAGCAGTTATTCTCTCTTTTATTGTGATTTTATGGTTCTCCACACCTATCGGAGACTTTATTTTAAAACACACTTCCATAAAAATACTTGCGCTTGCGTTTCTCGTAACCGTAGGCGTGACAATCTTCATGGAAGGACTGCACAAATCGCTTCCAAAAGAATACATATATCTGCCGATGGGATTTGCTTTAATTATAGAGCTTTTGCAGATGCGGCATGACCGCAACAAAAAAAAGAAATTTGAACATGCTACTGAACAGGAATAAACTTAAGATGGCTGTAAGCAAAACAAACAGATATTCTCCTCAGGAAGAAAAAGCAAACTATATAACTCACGGCACAGGATTACTATTGAGCATAATTGGAACAATTCTGCTCATAATATTAGCTGGGCAATACGGATCTAAGGCAAATATAATATCTTTCAGCTGCTATGGGGTATCACTCATAGTTCTTTACCTCTCTTCAACACTTTACCACTTAACGAAAAATCATGAAATCAAGGCTAAATTCAGAAAGATGGACCATTGCGCCATATTTTTACTCATAGCCGGAACCTACACTGCGCTCATATCAACAATAATGGGTGGGGCCATGGCGGTTTCCATAATTGCAGGAAATTGGATATTGGCTACACTAGGAATAATGGTAGAATTTCTACCCAAATTTAGGGCCAAAAAAGCTATCTCTATCTTTCTCTATATATTCATGGGATGGTCAGCAATATTCATCATAAAGCCTATATTTTTAAACACTTCTCATATTAGCTTGGCGTTAATAATATTGGGCGGTGTTTTCTATACAGGCGGTCTCCCTCTCTACTTGATTAGGAAAATACCATACAACCATGCAATATGGCATTTTTTATGCCTTTCCGGAAGCTTGCTGCACTACTTTGCGATTTTAATGGTGTTTATAGAAAAACACATATTCTGAAAGCACCTTTTAAAACATTACCTGGAATGTATATTTAGGAAAACTTAGTTTCAGAACAAGGGAAATAAAATTATGTGTCTTGCGGTTCCAATGAAAATAGTTGAAATTGCCGGTAAGAATATAGCAGTTGTAGAAGCGGACGGAGCAAAAGCCCGCATAAGCACCTCACTTATAACTAATCCTCAGGTTGGGGATTTTGTGATAATTCATGCAGGATATGCAATAGAAAAGATAAACCAAAAAGAGGCAGATTTAAGAATCCTTCTTTTTAAGGAATTAGCCGAACTTAGTCAGATACCAGACAATAATGCGGCGCTACCATGAAATATATTGACGAATACAGAAACAGTGAAACAGCTTCTTACCTTGTCGGAGAAATCAGAAAGAATGCCAATACTCTTTCAGCGCAAAAAATGTCAATTAATATTATGGAAGTTTGCGGCAGCCATACCATGGCTATTTCAAGATATGGAATAAGAGAGCTTTTGCCTCAAAACATTAATCTCATCAGCGGTCCAGGATGCCCTGTATGCGTTACAGATGCCGGATACATTGACACAGCAATAGCACTTGCCCGGCAAGGCGCAATAATAGCCACATTCGGAGACATGATAAATGTTCCAGGCTCAGATAGGATGACCTTGGCAAAATCACGCTCGGAAGGATGTATAATTGAAGTTTGCTATTCTCCTCTGTCCGCCATTGATCTGGCAGAAGCAAATCTTGACAAGGAAGTTGTTTTTCTGGCTATAGGATTTGAAACTACAATCGCCCCAATAATAAGCATGATTGACAGCGTGTCAGAAAAAAACATTAAAAATATAAGCCTTCTTACGGCATTCAAACTTGTCCCGCCCGCACTGGAAACTCTCACATCCGATCCGGAACTTAAAATAGATGCTTTCCTTTGCCCTGCGCATGTCAGTGCTATTATCGGAGCCAAAGCTTATGAAACGTTCGTAAAAAAACATAATATTCCGTGTGTAATAGCCAGCTTTGAACCCGTTGAAATTCTGCTCGGAATAAATTCTATCCTGAAACAAATTATAAATGGCTCCATAAAGGTAGAAAACGATTATGAACGCGTCGTCACTTATGAAGGGAACACGAAAGCTCAGGAGTTATTCAACAAATATCTTGAAGATGATGATGCTTCATGGCGCGGCATAGGAGTAATAGATGCTAGCGGGCTTAAACTTAAAAAAGAGTTTTCCCAATTTGACGCCTCAGAAAAATTTAAAATCAAAATTAAAGCAGGTGCGCCTGACAAAGGATGCAGGTGCGGAGATGTACTTAAGGGAAAAATCAGGCCTTTTGAATGTCCGCTCTATTCAAAAGCATGCAACCCCTTGAATCCTATAGGCCCGTGCATGGTAAGCTCGGAAGGGACATGTTCAGCCTACTACAAATATTCAAGGACATAGTCAATTTCGAAGCAATACTTCTGGATGTGTTTTAAAGAATTTTTCAGCGTCTACCCTGAACAGATCTCCATAATTTGTCTCTAAAATAAATCTATAAGTTTTTGCTAAATCCTCCAATCGTCCTTCAGATTCATACGCATTTATAAGGAATCTGAACGCATAAGGAGTGATATAATATTTATCTAGGTCAAGACATCTAAATTCTGGAGCAATTTTACCCATTAATCTAACTTGATATTCGATCATGTTAGGATTAAGGATGCTCGCAATATTAAGCATAATAATTTCGAATTTTGTACCTGTCATGAACATTTTTAGTTGTGGCGTAAGAATGTTGCCGTTGAATTGTTTCTCATAAATATAAAAAACAGGAGTTTTAAAATGATAAAGAGACGACAAAAGAATAGGAAAACCTTCTATATCTTTAATCATCTTATAACCGTTTGAAATTAGAACCTCATCATTGTTGTTTGTAGAGATCACCAAATCTGGCGACAGCATGGCAATAGAAAATGGATTGACATTAATTGATTTACAGCCTGGTAGATACCCAAACGTTGAATTACTCCAATCTCTTAACACAATATATTGTTTGTCGCCTGACTTATCATAAGAGATAACTATTCCTATCGCAGCCCCATCAGATGCCGCAATTCTTGTTCCAGCAAGTGTCGAATAATAATTTTTCAGTGACACGCTGGAGTTGTATTTCAGTTCCATAATAAACTGAGAAGACAATAACAGCTGACAGACCAAAAAAAGTAAAAATAGACTCTTAAAAATGAAGTTGTTTTTGAAGTTAATAAAACTCCAGGCAATCAGCCAGCAAAAAAAAGGCAAAAGCGGCAGGTAAAATCGAACATAAGAGTACTGAATAATTTCGATAAAAAAAGACAGGATAGAAATATATGTTATCAGACATATGAGCAGTACAATTTTTGCCGTTCCTGAAAATTTTAAGTCGTTGTTCCTCTTTTTGTATTGAGCACATAAAAATATAACTGAAACTGTCAATAGCCCGATGATGGGATAGTCGAGCATTTGACATATGTTTTTTAATGAAATTAGAATAAGTTCTAACTGCCCAAAAAAAGATAGAGTGACTTGTTTATACTCTTTTATGCCATCATTCATTATCCAATGCATATGAGAAAAGAAGGTGTCAGCCCCCCCTACAGCAGCATACACACAAACTACACAGAGAAGGAATACAAGGATCCATATTGCGCATTCTATCAGGATAAATGAAAGTTTTTTTAACTTAAAATAGTGCCAGATTACAAAAACTGATAAGGGCAGCACGTATGAAGCATATGCCTGGTCCTTTGTGCAGAAAGCAAAACCCATAAATATAGCAAAAAATACATTGTATATTATAAATCTTCTTTTATTATGAAAATTTTTCTGAGCGACAATTAATAGAAATAGCGAAAGCAATATCCACATTGAATAGGGAACATCCATATTACTCGTATTGGAATAATACAAACACATGGGATTTAACAAATATAAAGAACCTGCAATCAAGCTTCCGGCAAAAGATCTTAATGTAATAGAGGCAATCAGCGCGATAACAATTGCTGATACAAGCTGCATTACCGCAGTAATCCAATTCATTATTTTCATCCGTTCTGTTCTCAAACAGATTATGCTTTCAATATTTTGCCCCTTCTCATCGTGCTGTTTTAAAAATATTGAGTTAATAAGATACTGAAGCGGGGGATATTTGTTTCCTCCGGCAAGTAATGCGTTCTGAGCATTATAAGATGTACTTGGAGGTATTGAGTCGGGAGCTAAGCTGTACAATCCAGGCAAACCCCAGTCAATTGAAAAAATGTGGAGTAAAAACCATAGAAAAACAATAAAGCTAAAAACTATTACAAGTCCCTGATTTAAAGCCAAGGAAAACTCTTTGCTATTTTTATTCAGTTTATTCATTCCCATTTATAAATAAGATAAAAAAGTAAAACTACCGCCAAGCAGGCTTGACGGTAGTTTTGTGGATTATTATAATACTTTTCAACAGTACCTAATTATTCCCCTATCCAAATATCTGCACTTTCACTATCCCATCCTCCCTGAAGGGCCGCTAAGTTTCCTGATTGTTCTTGTTCTTGTTCTTGTTCTGCTCCGACAAGATTCACACCTTGCTGCAAAGTAGTATTATTATATGCCAAGTAGATAGCTGCACCTATTGGCCATGAAGCATCACTTAACTGTATTTTTTTGTCGTCGGTAAATCCTAGATCTCTCAAAACTTCAATTATATGTTGAGAAGTAAACATAAGGCTAAATAAATATGGGTTTGATTGTGCTTCTTTTTCCAAAGATTGCCATGTATTTTCTGCAAGCACATTGCCTTTATCCACCATTTCTGGTATTGACATGGTGGTATTAAATTTGAAATGTTCAGACTTAGCAATGGTGTTAAATGCAGAAATGGCACAAAACTCCATGGGTGCATTCATCTTGTCAAAAGGAATAGGTTCGAGACGCGCAACACTAGTTAAAAGTCTATCTACATCAACCAGTCCGGAACCATAATTACCGCCCTTGCCCGGCGTATAAAATCCCTTAAAGAAACAATTCAGATCATCGCTATATTGATATCTTGCATAGTCTGCACCCAAACCCAAGTAAGACTTGCTGTAAACATTGTATTTAATAGGATCAATATCTCCAATTTTTACAGGTTGTATCCCTTTTCCTGAGTTCATGGGAGTGGCATATACAACTTGCATCGAAGCGCCCCCCATATCCATTACGCCTAGAGTTGGGTTATTCGCTCTACTTATGTTGTTCTTCCAGTTAACAGCTAACCAATCAAACACTCCTTCCATCTCACCTGAAATAGTTTTGGCTGAGGATTTCTCGTCAACAATAAAACCAGTCGTACTAAGATATTTTATTAATTCACTATAGATATAGGTTTGATCTGTCGGAGATACGATTCGCATACCAGCCGTTGCAAGTAGATAGATAGGTATAGTTTTGGGATCACATCCTGCTGCTTTAGCTTTTTCGGTCACTTCGCCTAACATCGCAGCAAAATAGTTAGCAATTTCTGTCTGAATTTTTTTGCTGTCAACGTTAGCAAATGCAGCTATTCCTGGTTTAGTCTTACTTTTACTCTTGTCCAAAGCAATCTCGGCCGCATTAACGGTACCCTTGGCACTATCAAACTCCACATTGTACAGCCAGATTCGACTTCCTGAACTTCCAGCGTCTATAATACATATGTATTTTGCATAAAGCCCGCTCTGTACAGCAATAAACAGACAAACAACCATTAATAGTTTGATTAGTTTTGTCATAGTTAGTTCCTCCTTTTTTTTGAAAAATTTGTTCCCACAATACATTTCTTAACGAGAGAAGATCAAAACTCCTTCGTTACCACACATTTTTCTGTAGTCTTTACCTCCTGATTAGTTTATAGTTTTTCCATCCTCGATTAGAGACAATACTGTAAAGTTTATCAACCATAGAAACTTTGTCAAGAGAATCAAGAACCGTTGTGTCTCCATACTTCATGTCATCTGAACAAAATGTTTCTTTTATTATTACTTGCTTTGAATTGAATATAGCGCTATTTTTAACCTTCACTTTTTTCTTTCATTTGAACACCGGCGCAATATCATAATTAGTAAATATCGCAGGTATGTCGTTATACTTTTACAAAGTAGCACAGTCGGGTTGCATGAGACGCATTAAGACTTTAGAGGCTTGACATGGCTCTAATCTTAAATAAATTTAGGTTCTCGGAGAGGAGTAAAAAAAACATGAAGAAGTCTCACTGGAGCAATTTTCAAATAACAGATATTCTCCCGTCATTATGCTTAATTTCATCTTTGTTTATTGTCATTTACATTCTCCAGCTTGGGATTATGCCGCTGGTGAGTCAGGATGAAGTAAGATACGCCGAAGTAGCCCGAGAAATGATAGTTTCAGGGAACTGGGTAGTCCCGCGTCTGGATGGAATTGATTACTTCGAAAAACCTGTTCTTGGGCATTGGATGAACGCAGTGTCAGAACTCGTCTTTGGCGGCAATAACTTTGCGGTAAGATTCTCTTCTGCATTCTGCACGGGTTTATCAGCAGTTTTACTGTTCTTTTTTCTGAGAAAATTTTCTAAAGAGGAAAAAATAGCGCTTCTCGCGCCTGTAATATTCCTTACTTCCGGCCTGATTCTGGCAATAGGAACTTTCTCCGTACTTGACGCCCAGATTTCCTTTTTTATTACCGCTGCAATGGCTTCTTTTTATGCAGCATATTGCTCTAAAAAAATAACCCCAAAATTCCTCTGGCTTGTTTTATGCGGTGTGTTTGCAGGGTTAGGATTCCTTACAAAAGGATTTCTGGTATTTGTCGTGTTGACAATATCAATCGCTCTTTTTTTGATATGGGAGAAAAAATGGAAAAACCTCTTTACTATGCCGTGGATTCCACTTATAACAGCCATTATTACCATTTTACCATGGGGAATAAATGTTTATTATCAGGCTCCTGATTTCTGGCGCTATTTCATCGTCGTGGAACATTACGACAGATTCATGCATGCCGGCAAATACTCAGGAGCTTTACACCCTGAACCATTTTGGTTTTTTATACCCATTCTGTTTGTGGGTGCGTTGCCATGGGCTTTTCACTTACCCGAAATTATAGTCGGGCTCAAAGATAAAATTCTCTTTTCTAAATCGCTAACCAGATATTGCGTTATATGGGCGGTATTTCCCTTCATTTTCTTTTCTGCGTCTTCTGGAAAACTGGCAACTTATATACTCCCTTGCTTTCCGCCTCTTGCAGTACTAATCGCGTATGGTTTATATAATGCTCTTGACAAATGCAAAAAGGAAAAATTATTCAACACCACAAACTTGATATTTGGGTATTTCCTAATAACTGCATTGGCAGCAGCAGTAATTTATGTAATTATAAGTAGGTTTTTTAATATCCCTACACTGTGGAATTTAAAACAACTGCTCACAGGAATAGTGGCGGTCTCATTTTGGACTGCACTAATGTTTTTTATAAAAAAAGCCACACACCCCTTAAACAAACTCCTTCTTTTTGCCTTAGCTCCAATTCTTGCCATGAGCCTAAAATCTTATCTTACTCCTGAGTCGGCGCTTACCAACATAGCACATGAAAAGTTTATAAGCGAACAGTCCAAATTTATAACAAAAGATACAACTGTGATGGCTTACCAGGACATGATGGGAGCAGTTTGCTGGTACCTGAAAAGAGACGATATATATGTCTATGGAAAGCCAGGAGAGCTCGAACACCCTTTAAAACAGCCTGAATTTCAATCAAGATTTATAAACAAAGAAAAAGCCGCGGCTTTTATAAGCGAAAAAAGAAATAATACTGGAGGAGCTGCAATTTTTCTGCGAACAAAAAACCGTAAAGATATTCCGATTGTTTCAGATATAGACGCAATCAAAGACAAAACAATGTTTTCAAAGTTTAACCCAAAACAATAAATGAGCCTATTAAAAGAAAAATTTTCTCCACGAACCACGCTCCATGATCAACGCTCCACGAACCACGAGCCACTCCCCCCCCATCAACTATCAACGAATAATTATCAACCATCAACAAAACTAGCAATGTTGCTGATTGCTCTATTTTTCATAGTTGCGTATATAGTCCAGCTGGGAGCCATGCCCCTGGTAAGCCCGGATGAACCCAGATACGCTGAAATACCAAGAGAAATGATATCTTCAGGGAACTGGATAGTTCCGCAGTTTAACGGAATTGATTACTTTCAAAAACCCGTTTTAGGGTACTGGCTTACTGCCGCATCTGAACTTATCTTTGGATACAATAACTTCGCTGTGAGATTCCCGTCTGCTTTATGCACCGTACTTACTGCGCTACTAATCTATTTTTTTGTGCGAAAATTTTTGAAAGATAAAACAATTGCTCTTTTTTCAGCATTGATATTTTTAAGCTTCGGAATGGTATTCGGGATCGGGTGCTATGCCGTGCTCGATGCACAAACTTCCTTTTTTCTGTCAGGAAGTCTTGTAGCATTCTATTTCGCATATCAATCAAAACCAGCCTCCGCTCGTTTTATTTTCCTTGCGTTGTGTGGAATCTCTGCCGTCCTTTGTTTTATGATAAAAGGCTTTCTCGCGTTTGCTGTATTAGCTGTCGCAGCCGCTCCATTCTTGGCATGGGAAAAACAGTGGAAAAAGCTCTTTACTATGCCATGGATTCCTATCCTGTCAGCAATGGCAATTTGCACCCCGTGGGTGATAAAAACATGGGATAATGCCCCCGAATTCTGGTCGTACTTTATAATAGTCGAACATTACAATAGATTTTTCAAAGCTGGAAACTTCGGAACCGACCTGCATCCGGAATCTTTTTGGTTCTTTGTCCCTATTCTAGTTGCCGGCATGCTACCATGGACAATACATTTGCCGTCTGCCATTTTGGGACTAAAAAACAGAGAACTTTTTAAAAATCCGTTTATTCGGTACTCTCTTTCATGGCTGGTATTTCCATTCATTTTCTTTTCTGCGTCTTCGGGAAAGTTGGCCACTTACATTCTGCCCTGCTTTCCACCACTTGCAGTGTTAATTGCTTACGGGCTACACAAATATTTAATTGAAAAAGAAAAACATAAGATTTTTGATACAACAAATCTCTCCCTCGTATGGGTACTCATAGTCGGAACTATTGGAGCTGCCGGATATGTTATAATCAGCAATTTCACTTCAATTCCGCATCTTTGGAATTTTATCCAACTGAACTATGCCCTAGGAATTTTAGCATTTATGATAATCATGCTATCTTTCTCATTTAGAACAAAAAATCCAATAAAGAAAATTCTGCTTTTCATATTTGCACCTCTACTTATACTTGGATTCAAGTCTTCAGTTATACCGACAAACGCTTTAAACTCCAAAGCACAGGGGGATTTTGTACTTAAACAATCAAAATACATAACTCCTGACACGATCGTCATTGCCTATCCAAACATGATGCATGCTGTAAGCTGGTATTTAAAAAGAAATGATGTCATAATATATGGCGGGGATGGAGGCGAGCTAGAATACTGGGTTAAACAACCAAAGTTTCAGGACAGGTTTATAAAAACCAAACAGAAGCTTCAAATTTTCATTGACGAAAACAAGAACAAAAAAGATGGAATAGCATTCTTCATGCGCGGCGATTTCAGGGAAGACGTCCCCGCTTCCAATACGGAAGATTATCAAGACGCTATGATGTTCTCCAGATTCAAGAAAAATGACTTACCGTTTAAAAAAAACATTCATTGAAGCTTCATGAGACTGAATTTAAACATACGCAGACAGAACTCGACCCAATACTTACAACATACTTCCAATAAAAGAGATGCAAAATATTATACGCTATGTATAATATAGCTTTTGCAGGTAAAATTGGGCCAAGGAGGGCTTGTAGCCTGCGCGATAGAGCTATTTGCGGAGCGATTTGAAAGCGCCACCAAGAACAATCCATTTGATGCAAAATCACAGCGTTATCTTAAAAGTTAAACTTAAATCAGCGTATGCGATAACGCGTGCACAGTGGTGTAAGAGGTCGACGGGACAACCCGCCGACTACTCGATCATTCATTCCATAATTGACTCATGTCAAAAATCCGCCTAACTAGGGGAGAGATATATCGGTAATTGTGGCATCAATACCAAGATTTTTATCACACATAAATAGAGGAAGAAAATCACCTTCGTAAGGAATAGTAACTGTTGAGTCAAACTCACCAACTCCTAGGGTCTTTACCCCCATCCATGCA
>JAJXWI010000080.1 GCA_021781705.1 bacterium
ATCCTGGAAAACATGGAAAGACTGTACTTCTGTAAAAATGCTTATAGCAGACTTAAGCCAGTTGTGGCTTTTACTTGATGAAAATGGCAAAAAAAATAATATTTTGAGAATTATTCAGCAATCATTAACTAAGGAAAAGACACATCATGGGGAAATATGTTTTGGTAGGACTCCTATAAAGACCTTCGTTGATGCAAAGCCAATATGGAAGAGCAAAGCAGATCTGCTTAACGTAGGTGTTGACGGACAGTCAATGGGAGTCTGACACTAATGGACACTGAGGAGTGATTGTCAGATCAAGTTTTAGCTACTACATTTAAGGGTACTGTCAGATCATGTTTTGGCTGATACAAGCCCTTTTACTTCAGTTAACTCTCACTTACGTAGTATACGGTGAATGATCAAGTAATGCACGCTTAGTAATACAGGATTTGTTCGTTGAATGTGGCAAATTTCACATTCATAAATAGCGTCTTTTGAAGGTGTATTTTTGGAGAAGTAGCGTTCTGTCATCTCTTTATTAATTAAGTCGCGAGCGGCTTTTATGTAGTCGTGTTCGGTGAGGGTCTTTTCTGGATGCTGTTTAATGTTGTAAACAATGCTATAAACAAGCGCTTTATCTATCGCATCCGTTATAGTATTTAATATTTCACCTTGGTCTGCTTTTAGTGCTTGATCACAATAGCGTTCCATATTGCTTTTTACTTTTACGTTTTCTAGCTTGTTATCCTCGCCATGCACCAAGATAGTGTAGAAGGCTAGCAACGATCCAACAAGAAATAATATCATTTTTTTCATTTTCATCTCCTTTATCTTGGGTTTTTAATCTTTTTAACAACGCCGCTCGTGTGAAGTACCACCAACGCCTAATCATCCACGATTTTTAAGAATTGCAATATTTCTAACTGCAAAATTCAGAAAATACCCTCCAAATTCAAAAATGGAGGGTTTTGCTGCGCTTGCCACTCCGCACTCCCCGCAACTGCGGAGGCGAAGGGTGGTA
The DNA here is from genome assembly GCA_021781705.1 of bacterium. Lineage (GTDB taxonomy): Bacteria > Verrucomicrobiota > Lentisphaeria > Victivallales > GWF2-38-69 > JAJXWI01. The sequence continues at coordinate 1,004 of JAJXWI010000080.1, forward strand.
AAACCGCTTGTGTTTGGGGGGGCAAGAGCCTCTTGTATCTTAATAAGCGGATGTACTTTTAGTTCCTGCTACGATAGTAATGCCTGAACTTGTCCCCAGCCTGGTAGCACCTGCTTCAATCATAGCTTTTGCTGTTTCGAAATCTCTGACGGCTCCGGAGGCTTTGACTTCCAGTTTGCGGCCAACAACACTCTTCATTATTTTTACATCTTCCACAGTGGCTCCGCCTGTACCAAACCCTGTTGATGTTTTTACAAAGTTTGCGCCGGCTTTCATGGATATTTCAGAGGCAAGCCTGATTTCATCCTTTGTAAGATAGCATGTTTCAAGGATCACTTTTACGCAGATTCCCTTTGGCAGAGATTCAACTACCATTCTGATATCATCTTCAACATACTTGTAATTTTTTGATTTCATTGCGCCAACATTTAAAACCATATCAACTTCATCCGCACCGTCGGCAACGGCTTTTATAGCTTCAGCAGCTTTGGATTCTTTCGTGGTGGCGCCTAAAGGAAATCCTATTACTGTACATACTTTTACGCCCGTTCCTTTCAAGAAATTCTTAGCAAACGGTACATAATAAGGATTTATGCATACAGAAGCGAATTTGTATTCTGCAGCTTCCTTGCAAAGTTTTTCAACTTCATCCAGGGTAGCCGCAGCTTTCAATATTGTGTGGTCTATGTATTTTGCCAGATCTTTTGGGTTTGTAATTGTTACCATGAATATCTCCTGTTTCGCATATTATTTTATAAAACTAAACATGGTTTGTATATCCTGCATATGACAACATTTCAAATTGTCTTTCATTTTTTGAAGAGTATAGTTTGGGGCAAGACAGTTTTAAGTGTTAGGTTTTAAGTAACACAAAAAAACTAAAACACCACGGGAAGGGAAATTCATGAAACATACACCAGTGATAGATAAAACGGCTTTTATTGCGGATGGCGCAAAAGTAATAGGAGCAGTAAAAATTGGAGAAGAAAGTTCAGTATGGTACAATTGCGTGCTCAGAGGAGACATTCCAAACACCGAAATAATAGTCGGAAAAAGAAGCAATATCCAGGACGGGACAGTAATTCACAATGACCACAATAAATCAACTATCATAGGCGATAATGTTACAGTCGGACATAACTGTGTTATTCACGGATGTGTAATTGAAGATGAATGCCTTATCGGGATGGGTGCAATTGTTCTCAGCGGCGCTGTTATCAAAAAAGGTGCAATTGTAGGCGCTGGCGCCGTAGTCAAAGAAAATTCAGTCGTTGAAGAAAAATCTCTGGTAGTGGGAATTCCCGCAAAGCATGTAAAAGTTCTGGACGAATCCAGCCGCAAGCAAGTCATTGAAAATGCCAATGAATATGTGGAAGCAGCCCGGATGCACAAAGATACCAGCCACAAAAGCGCATAAACCGAAGAGGATTCTGAATTCATTTTAGGGAGTAGCGGGGGCGCAAAAGCGTTAACCAGGCGACTTCTTGAACGAGTGATTGATGATGAATTGAAAAACATCCTGGTTGCGAACTGTTATTTTCTTTATATTTGATTTACTCATAGCTTTTGAATGTAGTTCTGCCGTAAACTATATTGATCTTTTTAAGTCGTAAAAATACAGAATAAAAAGATACGTTAACATTTAGAAAAGAATAAAATGACAAAAAAATCATATGCTAAATTAGAATTATCATACTTGAATACTGCGGCGAATCTTATATGTGGAGATGGTAGCACAGCGAATATGGCAGAGGTATGCGAAAATGGTGGCGGAATACAAAGGTATTGCACATCAACAGGTAATGTAGCTGGTCCAGGATTGGGGCAGGAGGCCACGTGTACTGCACAAGGATTAGCGGCAGCTAACAAAGGTACCAAAGGGTGTAGTGTTGGAGGCGTAGCGAGTGGTGACAACGGTCAATGTAATGCTGGCGGTTCAGCGGGCAAAACAAAAGGTTGCGTAATAGGAACAGTACCATCAGTAGCATAACAAAAAAGCGCAATACCTAAAGCCGGGTAGATATTCAGTAGTCCATGTATGTCAATGTTTACGCCAAACGAACGAGACGACCTCGCTAAAATGCATGGTTAAAGAATTTCGCCCTACCAAACAACAACCATCAACGACGCATGAAATTATCAGACTCCAGAGAATTAACGCAATACTTAGTTGTTATTGTCAGAAGACTCTTTTTTTGAGGGAGTGTAGGTTTCCGTTTTCTGTTTTACAATAACCGCCGGTTTTACCTTCTCTGCAAATTCGATTTGAGCTTGTTTTTCAGATAGGTACTTAACCTGTTTCATTAGCCTCTGAATATATATGCCTTGTATGAATACAGCAACGACGATCAGAACGATAAGGACTATGAAAAGCCCGTAAACATTGTTGCTTTTTTTGTTGCCGGGGTTTTGGAAATCACTCATTTTTGTTCCTCCAAATAATCTCTGTTTAAGATTAATTCTCTTTTAACATATTTTTAAAACTGCAAAATTAAAGAGCTCTATTGAAAAATGTAGTTTAAGTTTTTTTAGGTGTTGCAAAAATGAACTCAGCAATGGGCAGGTCCATAGGATAGGTTAGCTTAAAGTTATAATCCTGATTTTCTACAAGAAAAACATCCTTTCCAAAGTATTCCATTGCACCAGCATCATCAGTTACTGTGATGCCTTTTTCTTTTACATACATGTAGGCACCCTTAATGTCATCGAATTTAAACATTTGCGGCGTTTCTATTGCCCAGGCGCTGCTGCGGTCTATGGTTTCCAACACTTTTCCTGCGGCATCGGCAGTTTTTAAGGTGTCTGTAATTCTTTTTGCAGCGACTCCACTGCCGTTGGATATACACGAAGAGAGACATTTTTCCAACAATGCTGCTGTAGCCAATGGTCTTGCAGCGTCGTGTATAGCAGCATATTTAATCCATTCCGGAAGCATATTGAGTCCGTTTAATACAGAATCACTTCTTGTTGATCCTCCTTGAGTGAACACGAATTTATTGTCAGGGATGAGTATATTTATTATGTTTTTATAAGCGGACAAATAATTTTCACTACAGACTAGTACTATCTGGTTATCCGGGCAGCAATTTCTGAAATTTATCAGGGAGTGAGCGAAGACTGGAATTCTATCGATTGTTTCCAGAAGTTTATTTTTTTCTCCATACCTGGAACTGCTTCCTCCAGCCACAATAATAATTCCCAACAAATTGTCCATAACTACAATCCTTTATAATAATTATCTCTCATTTTATCATATAAAATGTTATATTTATAAGGGAAGAGCCTTGCCGCCACTCCCATGTTTTTTATAGCATATCCGGTTTTTCCGGCTTTCATTTGAACCATCGCAAGGCTGTAATAGAAATTGGCTCTCCCCGGCGAAAGTCTTATGGCATTAGTGAAACACAGTTCTGCCTCATCTTTCATCTCGTTTTTTATGGCAAAATCTCCAAAAGTACCCCACGGAAAGGGGGAGTAGGGGGCTGCTTCTATTGCTCTTTTTAACAGTTTTTTGGCTTCTGGGATATTTGAAAGCGCAGAATTGTCTAAAGAAAATTGAGGGCAGCAGCTGTTTGATAGTTTGCTAAGGTAATACTCTCCGCGAAGCCTGTAGAATCCTGCCAATATTATGACGAGAGATATGGATAAGAATATTGACTTTAATGGTATTGAGATTTTTCTTTGACAATGATATGGCTTGTCAATTTTTATCATGATTATGCACAAAATAATAGCTATTGCCGCAGTTCCAGGTATTTGGAAGTTAATATCCATAAAAGAATGTATGCTCCATGCCGTAAACCCTAAAAGCATAGGGAACTCCAGTGTTTTGAATTTTTCTTTCAACGGTAATTTGTTTATTTTCTTCAGAACCAGCAAGATGGGAGCCAGTATTATAAGTGAGGCTGTTATCATCGCCGCAATTCCAGCTTGAGAGCCCATCGATATTATAAAATTATGAGGGTCATGCGGAGCTTCTGTTGTCAGAAACTTTTTTAAATGTGTATAGGAGTGAAAGAAATCTCCCCAACCAGCACCGGTAAATATGTTGTTTTTTAAAAGAATAACTCCGGTCTGCAGATAGTCGAATCTTATAAATACTGAACCGGAATCTTTGGGTACCAAGAATATTACCGCAGCCGCAGCCAGAGGCGTGGCAAGTATCAGAAATAGAGATGCTTTACTTTTCATACTTACTAGAGCAAATAAAATAATGAAAGAGAGTGCGAACGATAGTATTGCTCCTCTGCTTCCTGATAACAAAAGTGCGGTTACTATCATTAGCATAGCGCCGGATGAGAGAGTGTAACGAAGTAGTTTTGTTTTTAGGAACCCGGAATATAAGAACATATAAAGGCATATTGGTGCAGTAAGAATAAGATGAGCAGCAAAATTGTTGCTTATAGAGAATGTAGAAAATATGAAATTATTGTTAAATCTGTTTTTCGCCTCTTCCGATAATATGATGTTGTTTTTAGAAAGTACCTCTGCCACGTATTCCCTGGTATTTTCAAACCCTGAAATATATTGGTATATCCCATAAAAGGTTAAGATTAAAGTTGATATTGTTACTGCCTTTAATATCAGAAGCGGGTTGACTTCTTTTTGCATTATTATGATGAACAGGGCTATGGAAAAAGCAGACAGTCCGAAAATGTATAAACATTCCTGTATTGGGAAGTCCAGGCATGTAGCTTTTGTAAAGCCGGCCAGAGCGCAAAAAGCCAATACCGTGAAAAGTAAAGGTATTGTTGCCGCATAGTTTCTGTAGTTAGCAGTAGCCGCAGGCGTAAAACAGCAACAGATCAGCAAAAAAGCCGATATTAAAGAAAATAATAAAGGCGGCCAGAATGAAAAAATCCACATTGCGGCGGTTTCGGGAATTATGTTTATATCAGGAATCCCTGCAGGGGCTCCGAATTTCAAAGGTAGAATGAAAATGAATAAGAGTGTCGCAGGTAAAAGAAATTTGGAGAAAAAGCTGTTGGTGGAACAGGTATTATTCACTCTGCAAAGTTTCTCTTATGGTTTATCTTCCAGCTTGACCAACTCTGCTGTTAAATCATCATCTTCTTCATTGGAATGTTTGGAAGATGTCGAAACCTTGTACTTGTCGGGGTATACAATTCTAACTTCTTCTTTTGGGCATACCAGGCATTTTCCCGATTCATCAATGAGCACTTTTACCGTTTGAGTAAGAAGATTTCTATCTATAATCTTTCCTGTGCCTTCAGAGCATTCACAGCAGGCGCCTCTTCTTGGCATGTTTTTCTCGAGTTCAACATATCCTTCATGTTCGTATTTTAAACAGCATTTTAATCTGTCGCACATTCCGGAAATGTTTGCAGGATTTAAAGAAAGGTCTTGTTCCTTTGCCATTTTTACATTCATAGGGTCAAAATTCTTCAGATATCTTTTGCAGCATAGAACCTGGCCGCATACGCCCAGCCCGCCAAGTATTGCTGCTTCATCCCTGACTCCTATTTGGCGAAGTTCAATTTTTGTATTTAGTATTTGCGACATGTCTTTAACAAGCTGTCTGAAGTCTACCCTTCCTTCGGCTGTGAATATGAATAGAGCCAGTTTCTTGTCATAGGAATAGTGCGCCGTGAGAAGTTTCATCGGGAGGTTGAGCTTTTCTATTTGGATAACAGCCGACCTGTAGGCGGATTTTGCTAGCATAACATTTTCATTGGCCTTGCTCTTATCGTGTATGTTTGCTTTTCTGTCGATATAGCTCATTTCAGTTTTGTCGGCTTCAGGCGGAAGCGGTCCAACAATTTTTGACACTCTCCCATAATCGAGGATTTTGTCTTTTCTGACTAAAATACAGTAATCTCCGATTTTTAGCCCCAGAGACTCATTCGCATATGCCTCAAAGTTGGTTCCAGTTTCCAGTTGTATTATCAATAAAAGTTCCATAAAATTTAACGCAGTTTAAGTTTTTAGTTAAGCAATAAACGGGTAACTTATCATGCCGCTACTCAAAATCAAAACAGGTCCTGTTTATTTTTGCAATTGTTGATTCGCTCACAGAGATAAAAGCGCATGGGTAAAGGAACCGCACCACCAACTACCAACCACCAACGATGCGTGAAATTATGGTTTAAGTGGAGGGTTTCTCTTTTACCATGCGTTTTGGCAAGGTTGGCTGAACCGTAAAATCCCAATAATTAATAGACTCCGTTTTTGTGTTGGAAAAAGTTTTATTAAATTATCGGCGAACGCGTGAGGTAACTGCGCAAAATGTAGCTTTGCTGGCGAAAAAGAGAGAAAACCTTACATAAAAGTAATTTAAAAAATAAAAGCACTAGTTAAAAAATACAACAAAAGCGGGATTATAAAGGCACTCCAAAAAAACTGGCACAGATTGTTGCAGCTATAGTATATTATCATTATTATATTGTCAATTCAAGCTTTTGGATAAGAGCTCAAAGTATCTTCGCGACATTCTGCAGTTAACTAAAGATATTTTTAATATAAAAATTAAGAGGATAAAAAAATGATCTATTTGAAAAAATATATTGGTATAACAGTTCTTATGTTATGTTTTGTTTTTTATAGCACATCTACAATGGGTGGTGACCTTTCCATTTTTGGTTTATTCGCCAACTGGGGCAAAGGTGCCACGATTAAAACAAGCGACAGTGGCTCTACTAAAAGTTTTAACAGGTTTTTAACATTTGGGACGGGCGTCAAAGATGTAACAGTTCCGCCAACTAGTTCTTCATTCCATTGGAAGGAGTTCGGACTAGGAGCAACACTAGTAGTTGCAGGTGTTTTACTTTACAAATGGTGGGATTTGTCAACAAGCAAAAGTGCTCCTAGCAGGAATGTCGAAACATGTGATATGAATAGAAGTACAACAGTCAACGAAACCTTGAATAGAAGTACAACAGTCAACGAAACCTTGAATAGAAGTACAACAGTCAACGAAACCTTGAGTATGAGTAGAACAATGGGCGATGCCCCTACTAAAACAATGGTCTCTGTCGGTAACCAAATAGAAGTTGTACCTTACGATTATCATTGCGTGTTATGCATGAAAGGACTCGAAAAAAAGTCAATGTGTTGTGAAACATGCTGTAAAATGTGTTCCGAATTTGACGATCAAATTAAGATGGAATATAGTTCTAAAGTTGATTTGTTGCCGCTAGTGCCGAAAGTCGAAATATTGCGTTATGTAGCTGTATGGGTGCCAGGAATAGGGGCGAAAAGTGGAATAGAAAGTATAGTTGAACACTTTGTAAAGGGCAAGAATCCGCTTACAGATGACGCATTCTTAGAATTCATTTATAATAATCTACTGACACGATCCAGCCCTGAGGAACAGAGTGCGATTGCGCAAATGATTATTATCGGACATCACTTAATGGCGGCAAAAGAAGGAAAGACCACCAGCAAAGTTGCACGTGTGCCTAAAAATTTTCAAAGCGAAGCATCATACTCTAGGCTTGCAAGTTCGACTAACTGGTCGTTCCTTCAAAGAATTAGGTTAATGTCTGGTTTTAAAAATACAGTAGATCCTAAAATATGGACAACATGGGAAACAGGGTGTATTCCGAAAGATGGCTACGAAAAAACTCTAGACAATATTATGCTTGAAAGTGCGTTGGGATGGCCAGTTTTTACGACTCTTGAACAAGCATCTTTCTATAAGAAACTTATGCCTTCCACGCACAGAATCATGTCCATATACAAAGAAGGTTTCAGTGAAAAGCCAGTAGGGTATATGGTAGGTGTTCATCCTGACGGTAGCGGTATTGTTTTTAATTTATGAGTACAAAGTATACAAAATAATAAAATCTTGAGAGGTAAGGAATAAAAATGATTGATCTTAAAAATTATATCTATGTAACAGTTATCATGCTATGTTTTGTATTTTATGGAACATCTGCAGTGGGAGGAAATTGTTGTTGTGGCAGCAAAAAACCTAACTATTGTGCATTATGTATGGTAGAAGTATCCAAAGGAGATATTTTTTGCGAAGAGTGTCTTGCTATATGTAGTGAAGCAGAAATAGAAGCAAAAATTGAAGCTCCATATTACATAGACGATGAAGCAGATGAATCAATAAGTTCAATTCCAAAGGTTCTTGTGGAATGCAAAGAAGAATCAAAAGTTGCCACTCCAAGTACGCCATTGCTGTCAAAACCTACGAAGAAAATGGAACATCATACACCAATGGTGAAATTAACAGCTGAGCCTCAATCGGTGCGTTGCTTGAGTCAATGGTTAACACCTGTGGGAGCAGAGCGCATAATTGGGCACTTTGTAACTGGAAGGAAGGAGTGTACGCAAGAATCTTTGATGGAATTTATTAAAGTTAATTTGCCAAAACGACTTGAAAAACGGTCAGCATTTGCGCAGACTATCATTATGGGATTTCATGTTATGGCAGCGCATCGAGGACTTGCTACTAGGAAAGTTAAACGGATGCCAAGAGAGCTTTTAGAACAATCATGGCACGGTAGGCTTACAGATTTGACGTACAGGTCTTTTCTTGTAAGGATTAGATTGCTAACAGGTAAAAGAGGTGCTGTAGATCCAAAAATATTGACAACCTGGGAGACTGGACGCATTCCTTTAGATGGATACGAGCAAACTTTAATTAAGATTATGTATGAAAGTGCATTGGGATGGCCAGCCTTTGCCACGCTAAGAGAAGCTGATGATTATAAGCGTCTTATGCCTGATACACACAGGATAATAGCTATATTCAAAGAGGGTGTCAGAGAAGCAATAGGGTATGTAGTAGGTGTTCATCCTGGAGGTTCGCATATTGTCATTGTAGAATTATAATATTTACCTAAAAAAAGAGCAGAAGAAAAAAATAAATTGCGATCTAAAATAAAAAAATTAAGAAGGAATAGATGAAAAATAATAAGTTGCAAAAACAAAAGATCCTATACGTTCCTCCTAAAATTCACATGATAACAAGCCGGCAAAATTACTGCGCAGATGGTTCAGTTGCTAGGGCTACGCCTGAATGTACGAATGGAGCAGGCTACAATATTCCTATTTGCAGCCCACTTGGCATGGGGGCAAATGCCTGCAATGCAACAGGTCAAGGCGCAGAGGCCTGCGCGGCGGTTGGGAATATGGATGGACAAGTATGTGCGTTTGGTACAGGGGAATAAGATATTCTTAAATTGTATTAGTTAAAACATGATCTGACAGCTGCCCCCCTAAACATTTAGTTTAAGCCGTTGTGTCGCAACTCCTATTAGAAGAGCTCTGTGATGTTTCTTTTTTCTATTCCATGGGCTCACGCCCATGGCTAATATGTCTACATATACTTGAGCCTCTTGCAAAACTCAAACAGAAGCGGTTTTGACGGAGCAAAAACCCTCCACTTCGAATCTGGAGAGTTCCGCTTTTACCATGCGTTTTAGCAAGGTTGTCGGAACCGGAAAAGAGTTTTGCAAATACCTCCATAAAAATCAAGCTCTCATGCAGTGAGCGTTGACACTTTGAGTTTTTTTGACATATTCATAAATCTGGTATTGTATAGGTATGATGGATAGGTATAATCTCGTAAAATAGTGAGGGCGAAAAATATAAATATTCAGGCCTCTTCGCCGAAATGAAAAGTAACTATCATAAAACAGCCTCAATTTTAGTATTTGGAAGGTTATAGATTTTGAGAATGAAGTAATCCTTGTCTCTGAACCCATAAGCTTGCCTGATGAGCCATCT
>JAJXWI010000081.1 GCA_021781705.1 bacterium
GGCTCATCAGGCAAGCTTATGGGTTCAGAGACAAGGATTACTTCATTCTCAAAATCTATAACCTTCCAAATACTAAAATTGAGGCTGCTTTATAATATTTACTTTTCATTTCGGCGAAGAGGCATAATAAACCATCACAAAGAGACATCACCTTGCGACACAGCTATAACCACAAAAATGGAAGACCCTACCCGTTATGAGGGTGTTGAAAAGCTAACAATAGAACATATAGCGGCAGGACAAAAACCGCAGATGGACAAAGAGGTAACCAGGATGCCCGACAGACCCTCATTTGTATATTCTAAAGAAATAGGGCGCGGGGGAGAGGAAGGTTACGAATTACTTTTAAGGTTAACAGAAAATGAGATGGTGTATGACTCTAGATTCCTAGAGCCACACAAACGAAAAGATGGGATGCCTTATAGGTTTTCGTTAAGCATCAAGGCTCCAAGACTGGCTCCATTTAATCCAAGGGGACACGAATAACACAAACGCTTTTTATATCTATATTTTGAAATAAACCACTTCACGGGCTTTGACCTGTGGAGTGGTTTTATTGTCTAATTTTCGAATCCCCTTTCTCTCTAGTGCTTAATTCTGCTTTTATTTAGTGGTACTATTTGTGATTAGCCAAATCCTAGAACCACCATGGCGCGAAACGCTCCAAAAAAAATGAAGAATAAATAAAAAAACTATTGATTTATAATTAAATATCGCTAAATTTAGTCTTCAATCGGTGTGTACAATCCAACAATGTACTTTGCAACTAAGCTAGTTTTAACTATTCTGAAGTCTTATTTTTTTATTAAGAGCAATTTAGGACGAATTTTTCAGAGGCCCCTGTTTGAGCAATAAATACTCCTTATTCAGTAAAAATTTTAGAAATGTATTTGCCCTTACCGGAGGAGTTGGCTGCGGAAAAAGCACAGTGTTAAGGATATTTGAAAAGATCGGATGCTGTGTTATCGACTCAGACAAGATTTGTCATGAGCTGTACACCAAAAGGGATTTTTCCGACGCGCTTATTAAACGATGGGGAAGCCTAATAGTAACGGAAGGAAGCATAGATAAACAAAAAGTCGCGAGTATCGTCTTTAAAAATAATGCTGAATTAGATTGGCTTAACAATATTATTCATCCCGAAGTAATTAAACATGCAATAGAAATCATAGAAAACTGTAAAAAAGAGATTATTATTTTTGATATTCCGCTTCTTTTTGAATTGAAGTTGGATTTTTTTTTTAAAGCTACGATTGCAGTGTGGACAAATATAAAGACGCAGTATAAAAATCTTAAAACCAGAAACAATTGGTCCGACGAGGAAATAGAGTCGCGGCTAAGTGCACAACTCTCGCCTGATATAAAACTCGAAAAAGCTCTTTATGGGATCATAAATACCGGAAGTTTAGATTTTTTAGAAACCCAGTGTAAAAATATTTTTTTTAAAATAAAAAAGGAAGTAAAACAATGATGCATGACAACGAAACGGAACTTAAAAAAAACTCAGAGGAAGCCATAGATAAGACTCAAACCAGCACGAATGAACCCAAAAAAAGGGTAAGAAAAGTTTTCCGAAAGGACTCCATGGAAGAATCATTACATGAAGAAAAATCTCCAACTGGGGAAAAGGATATTAGCCTTGAACGTGCAATAAAGGAAGAATCTATCATTCAAAAAGGATTAGTAAATGAGGAGCCAACTACCTCTGAAAACATAAATTCAGAGATTCAGGAATCTCAAAGAGCAGTATCACAATCTACAGAACCGGTGTACGAACAACATGAGCGCAAAAGTTTCCATGGGAAAAACAAGAATGGGTTCAATAGCAATAGGCAAAAAGAAGATTTCAATCTGAGAAGAGATAAAACAGCGCCAAGCCTTAACCTTACAGAATTACAATCCAAGAAAATGCAAGAATTGGCACTTATGGGCAATGAGCTTGGAATAGAAGGAGTGGGCGCGCTTGAAAAACCTGAGTTGATATTCGAAATATTAAAAGCCAATGCCATGAAAAATGGACTTATGTACGGTAGCGGGTATCTGGAAGTACTCCCCGACGGATTTGGTTTTCTCAGGTCAGCAAGTTATAGCTACTTGCCGTGTCCCGAAGATATATACCTGAGCCCCTCGCAGATAAGAAGATTTTCCCTAAAAACAGGGGACTTTGTAGCGGGTCAAATCAGACAACCCAGAGAAAAAGAACGCTTTTTTGCGATGCTTAAAGTTGAGTCTATAAATAATGAAACACCTGAAAAGAAAAGAGAAATTATTCCTTTTCAGGCAATGACACCTTATTTTCCTACAGAACGGCTTGTTCTTGAAACCGCACCGGATGAATTAAGCACCAGAGTGGTAGATCTAATAACGCCAATAGGAAAAGGACAACGCGGACTGATTGTAGCTCCACCTAGAACCGGAAAAACAGTTCTTTTACAAAAAATAGCCAACAGCATACTTAAAAACAATCCTGAAGTTATTTTGATAGTACTATTAATAGATGAACGTCCGGAAGAAGTTACGGATATGCAACGTTCGGTAGCTGCAGAAGTTGTATCATCAACATTTGACGAACCACCGGAACGCCATGTACAGGTAGCTGAAATGGTTATTGAAAAAGCCAAACGTCTGGTCGAATATAAAAAGGATGTTGTAATACTGTTAGACAGCATTACAAGGCTAGCTAGAGCCTATAACACTTTACAACCGCATAGTGGCAAAATCCTCTCTGGTGGAGTTGACGCAAATGCGCTTCATAAGCCAAAAAGATTCTTTGGTGCCGCTAGAAATATTGTAGGAGACGGAGAAGGAAGCCTGACAATCATAGCAACAGCACTTATAGATACTGGCAGCAGAATGGATGAAGTAATATTTGAAGAATTCAAAGGCACGGGAAATATGGAGCTTAATCTTGACCGTCATCTTGTTGATAAACGCGTTTATCCGGCAATTAACGTCGAAAAGAGCGGAACGAGAAAAGAAGAATTACTTCTACACCCCGGAGAAATACAGAAAGTATGGGCTCTCAGGAAAGCTCTCAATGGAGTTCCTCCTGTTGAGGCAATGGAGCTAGTCATAAGTAAAATGAAAAAAATTAAAACTAATATTGAATTTCTTATGACACTCCACATATAATAGCGTTGGGATAAATCATAACGTTGAATTTATAACCAAATAAATCGTAATTTGTTTAGCAAATAGAAACTAATAAAAATGGAGAAAAAGGTAAAAAATGGATACGCTAATTTGCCCCTATTGCGACTCTGAAGTAAAAATATCAATGGTTGAAGCTGAAGAGGGATGCTGCCCAGACTGTGGCTCAACAATATCTACCGCTGCGACTTGCAACTCTTACAATGACGATTACGAAGAGAGCGAACTCGATGACGACACTGACAGCTACGATGATGATGATGATGATTTTGATGATGATTTTGATGATGATATGGATGATGAAGAATATGAAGATACGGATGATGGGGATGATGATAAATACGTTTAAAATTATCCTTGTTTTACAATAACCTATGAAAAGACTCCTGCAGATAATTTTTGTAGCACTGTTGGCACTGATAGCTTTGGCTGCTGTGGTTTTAGTATTCCCTGCATATCACAAGAAAAGAAATCTTTCTCAGCAAAGCATGGAAACAAAGCAGAGGCTTATAGAAAATCAGCAGGAGTATATGAAAACTCGTCAGAAGTTAAGCAATCTTAACAACAAAGCGGATGAAGTAGAGCGAATTGCCAGAGAAAAATTTAACTTATGTAAAGAGTCTGAAACCGTTTACAAGTTCAAAAACGCCGCACTAGATACAGAAAAATAATGATCCGACAATAACAGGGGACGTCGTGACAAAGTCCGACAACCCTGCTAGGCATCCAATTTACTTTTAAGCATTTTTTGCACTGCTTGAGGGTTAGCTTTTCCCTTGGATAATTTCATTACCTGTCCAACGAAATACTGAATGACAGCTGTTTTTCCGGTTTTATATTGTTCTACCTGCATAGGATTTTCCTGTATAGACTTCGCAACGAAACTCTCAATTTCTGGTTCATCAGAAACCTGAACAAGCCCTTTTTCTCTCACTATTTCTTCCGGTGCTTTTCCAGTTTCAAACATTTCGGCAAAAACTGTCTTTCCTATTTTCCCGCTTATTGTGTTGATACTGATCATATTCACAAGTTTTGCCATGTCATCAGAACTGATTTTAACCTCATTTATAGAAATATTAGCATTTGATAATTCTCTCAAAAGTTCGGAAATAACCCAATTAGCTAGTATTTTGGGGGCGCTGGTCTTTTTCGCTCCATCATCAAAATAATCGGCAAGGTTTTTTTCTGATGTAATAACCGCTGCGTCATATTCTGTAAGTCCATAGTCAGATACAAATCTTTTCGCTTTAATTTCCGGTAACTCCGGCAACTCTTTTTTTAGATTTTCTATATCTTCCTTAGAAAAACATATTGGAGTAAGGTCTGGCTCGGGAAAATACCTGTAATCATGAGCACTTTCCTTTACCCTCATCAGATAACTGGTCATTCTATCATCATTCCATCCCCTGGTTTCCTGTTGAAGCTTTCCTCCGGATAATAAAATATCTTGCTGCCTCTCTATTTCGCTATTTATAGCGCGATGAATAGCTCTAAAACTATTTAGGTTTTTAAGTTCTATTTTAGTTCCAAATTCTATTTGCCCGGACGGCTTTAAGGAAATATTAACGTCACAACGCATCTGCCCCTTTTCCATATCGCAATCACTAATTCCGGCATACTGCATTATTTGTTTAAGTGTAGTAAGGTACGCATAAGCCTCGTCAGCAGAAGATATCTCAGGCTCGCTGACTATTTCCATAAGAGGAACCCCTGCCCTGTTATAATCTATTCCGGAGAATGTGGAAAAGTGAACAGACTTTGCTACGTCCTCTTCTAGATGTATTCTGGTCATGTGGATATATTTTTCTTCCATCATGTTACCAGAAAACCCCTTCCCGAAAATATGAATTTCTCCTCTTTGACAAAACGGAAGATCATACTGAGTAATTTGATAGTTTTTCGGCATGTCGGGGTAAAAATAACTTTTCCTGTCAAACTTGCTAAGCTCGGGAATTTCACACCCGCACATGATTCCGGCAATTATAGTCTTTTTAATGGCCTCGTAGTTTGGTACTGGCATTACACCTGGGTACCCTGTACAAACAGGACAAATCGAAGTATTAGGTTCTTCACCGAAACTTGCGGGACATGAACAAAACATTTTAGACTTTGTCTTTATCTGAACATGTACTTCCAATCCTATTACAACATCATATTTCATATTTTCCACTATCTTCTCCAAAACTGATAAGCTATACTTATATACTTCTTTCTTATTAGAATACTATCTACTAGTGTTTCTTTATAAAATCAAAAACAATATTGCAGAATTCTTCCGGACGTTCAATATGAGGAAGATGTCCTACGTCTTTAAAACAATAATATTTCGCATTGGCAATTCGTTTCACAATCTCTTTCGCTTCAAGATGATCAACAAGTAAATCCTTATCGGCGGCAATGACTAGAGATGGCTGATGAATATTATTTAACCAGGCGCTCGAATCAAAAGTCATGCAAGCATTAAATTGCCCTCTATAACCGGCAGCTGTAACCGGATAAGGACTTTGAAACGCCATTTTGGTTATACTCTCTAACATATTGTTACGACTAAGAAATTTTTCAGAATAAACAAAGTGAAGAATAATTTTAAAAATTTCCTCTGTATATGCATTTTTCTCCATAAGGCTAATGGTAGATTTCCCTATTGTAGACAAACACAGGGACGGGAATCTATATGTAGAATTTTCGATAACTACACTTTTTGTAAATTCAGGATATTTATAAGCAATCTGCTGTACAATTGCACCCCCCATTGAACTCCCGATAAAATGAGCCTTGCTCAGCCCCATTTTTTTCACCAATTCAATAGTGTCATCAGCCATCATTTCAATACTATATTGACTGTCAGGGCAATCTGTTTGTCCGATACCACGATTATCAAAAATAATAACTTGATATTTCTTGGCAAATTCAGATACAACGGTTCCCCAATTATTATGATCTGCGGCAAGTCCTGCAATGAAGACTACAGGCTCTCCTGATCCATGAAGTTCATGATAAAGGTTGATTCCATTAACTTTAAGTTTTGGCATTTAGCAACATCTCTTTAAAGTTTTTCGAACATTCTACAGGTTCGGTACAAATTTTCTGATAGTCCTATTATCTTCAAATACTTTAGCGGCCTTCAGCAGCTTTGACTCGCCCATGGCCGGGCCTATTAATTGAATACCAAGCGGAACATTAAGATTTTTAACGATATCGGAAGGAACGCTTATTCCGCAAATTCCGGCAAGGTTCACAGAAATAGTATAAATATCTGCAAGGTACATTTGCAAAGGATCTAAAAGAGTTCCTGCCTCAAACGGAGGGCACGGGCTTATTGGGGACAATATCAAATCACACTTCTTAAAGGCATTATTGAAATCTTCTCGTATTAAAGTTCTCACTTTTTGCGCCTTTAGATAATACGCATCGTGGTACCCGCTGCTAAGCACGAAAGTTCCAAGCAGAATACGTCTTTTGACTTCAGCGCCAAATCCTTCTTTTCGCGAATTTAAATAAAGCTCATGAAGATTATTACTATCTTGAGATCTATGTCCATATCTTATTCCGTCGAACCTGGCAAGATTAGCACTGGCTTCGGCCGTAGCTATTATGTAATAAGAGGCTAATGCATATTTTGAGTGAGGAAGAGAAACTTCTACAATTTCCGCTCCCAGTTCTTTGAAAAGTTTTTCGGTTTGTTTGATGTCAGCAAAAACAGATTCATCAAGGGCGCCTTCGATATAATATTCTTTCGGCATCCCTATTTTCATGCCTTTCAAGCTGTTTCCGGCACTTTTAACTACATCTGCAAAACAAACATCCTCCTTGTCTAAAGAAGTAGAATCAAGGTGATCTTTGCCGCTTATCATATCTAAGAGAATGGCGGCATCGTGAACATCTTTTGCAATAGGGCCTATCTGATCAAGAGAAGAAGCGTAAGCAACTAATCCATATCTCGAAACTCTCCCATAAGTAGGCTTGAGTCCGACAACTCCGCAAAAAGCTGCAGGCTGCCTTACGGACCCGCCAGTATCAGAACCAAGAGATGCTGGAACTTCAGAGGCTGCTACAGCCGCGGCTGAACCTCCGCTGGATCCGCCGGGAACTCTGTTTAGATTCCAAGGATTTTTTGTTGGATAATACGAACTATTCTCACAGGTAGACCCCATGGCAAACTCGTCCATATTGTTTCGTCCAAATATAATGAAGCCTTTTTCTTTAAGTCTGGTTACTACAGTCGCATCGTATGGAGAGTGAACATCTTTCAACATCTTGCTACCGCAAGTACATGGCTGGTCTTTCACGCAAATAAGGTCCTTCACAGATACAGGGATACCATCAAAACTGCCAAAATGCTCTCCCTTTTTCCTGCGAATATCCGATTCTTCGGCAGACTTTAACACGGATTCTTTATCAAAATAGACAAAAGCTTTTATTTCAGGCTCAATTTTCTCTATTCTTTCAATGTAATCGGAACAAAGCTGAACTGAGCTTATTTTTCCTGAAGCTAAAAGTTCGGAGGCTTCAGAAATTGTCAAAGTTTTTAAATCAATATTCATATCAAGCCTCCTCCTCACCGGGAATTACCTGCGGCACTTTTACAAGATTGTTATCCACATTTTCCGGAGCATTCTCAATAAGATATTCTTTAATATTCTTCTTCTCCAAAACATCTTCTCTCCAGACATTTTTTATATCGCAGGCATACATAGTAGGTTCAACATCTTCTATTTTCAGCTCGGAAAGCATATTTATATAACCTAATATTTCATTCATATCGTCCTGCAGTTTTTGCTTTTCAGAATCTTCAATTTTAAGTCTGGCCAGAGATGCAATATATGAAACATCTATATTATTTGCGGCTTTTTTTTCGTTTGTCATAAATAAAATTCTCCAATACTTCGTCTTTTAACAACTTCAAAGTTTCATACCTATATTAGACTGTTGTCTACAGTCTACAACCTATACATTTCTCTATCTCGTTAATTGTCTTTTCCGTAGCTCCGATGTGCTGAGAAACAATAGCTTTTGCTATCGCCCCAAGCTCTTTTCTTTCCTCCGGGTTTTCTATAAGTTTTCTCAATGCTGACTCTATTCCTGAATCATCAACACTAATCAACGCATTATTTTCTTTCATTATTTTCATAACAAATCTAAAATTAGACAATTCTTTCCCTGTAATAACCGGCTTCCCTAGAAGTGCCGGCTCTATTACATTATGCCCGCCGTCATTTCCGGCAAAACACTTACCCATTATCACGATGTCCGATGCTTTCATAAAAGCCAGCACTTCTCCGGTAGTGTCCGCAATGAGGCATTTCACATCTGAAGAGCTTCTTTCTCCTGAACTTCTCTTAAAGTACGATAGTCCAAGATTTTTAAGTTCTCCGGCTATTTCACTGCCGCGTTCGGCATGTCTCGGAATAATAATCAGTCTCAGATTATCAAAGTCTTTAGCCAGGTTTTTGTAAATTTCTGCGATAAGTTTTTCTTCTCCTCCATGAGTACTAGACGCAAGGATGTAGAGAAAATCTCCATTCCCGAAGATTTCATCAAGTTTTACTTCAGTAAGATTTAATGGAATATTCTGGTCAAACTTCATCGTGCCAGTTTTAACTACATTGAGGGCAGGACAAATAGTTTTAAGCCTTTCGGCGTCAATATTAGTTTGTGCGCAGGAGACATCTATAAGAGACAGAAAAGGTCTGATAAAGCGAGCAAACCTTCTGTATCCCTTAAAAGAATGGTCTGAAATTCTAGCATTCACTTGCACAACTTTCGTTCCTATTCTTTTTGCCTCATAAATCATGGCAGGCCATATTTCTGTTTCAAAAATTATAAGAGCTTCAGGCTTTATAAGGCGAAGTGTTCTTCTGATCATCAGAAAATAGTCTACAGGACAAAAAATAACCGTGCATATATCGCTCAATTTGTTTTGGGCGAGCTCCTGACCGGTCGTTGTAGTTGTTGAAATTACAAGATTTAAATTTGGGTTCCTTTTTCTCCAGGATTTGATAAAATCAATGGCAAGCTGAGTTTCTCCTACAGAAACTGCATGAATCCAGACCACAGGATGTTTTAATAATTTAAACTGTTCTTTCTTTTTTCTCGAGTAAAGAGAAAACCTTTCATAAAAACTGTTTTTTGTGCCGCCCCGCTTTATAAGTTTAAAAATAATAGCAGGCACAAAAAAAATAAATACTAAAGGAAACAACAAATTATACAAAAAAATCATAGTTATTTGTAAAGACCCGACCAGTCGGGAGAAGAAAGATTCATTTTTGACGAACAAATTTTAATAGATCTGCCGCTAAAGGTATCGACCATATAAAGCTGATAGAAATAATTAAGTCTTCTCGAACAAATAACATGCCGGTTATCAGGCGCCCAAGATGGGGAAAACCAGTCACCACCGGCATTCATGTCAACGAGGGTTGATTCCCCTGTGCTAATATCGTAAATAGCCAAAGTATAGTTTCCTACTTTTGCAGAATATACTATTTTTGAACCATCTGGAGACCAGGAGGGATTAACAGCCTCGCTACCTAAACACCTGACAGGATAAATTTTATTAGCCGCAAAATCGCTTATGTAGAGGCTTGGTCTTTCTGCTACCATATTTGAAACAAAGCAAATCTTCTTACTGTCAGGAGACCAGGCAGGACATCCGTCAACTCCTTCACTTTTCGTTATTCTTTTGGAAGTTCCACCATTAACGTTTCTAACATAAAGCGCGACCTTCTTATCCTTGCTCAAAATCATGGCTAAATATTGGCCATTCGGAGAAATAACTCCGCCATTATTCAATCCGGGATAATTGGCAAGCCTAGAAGTTTTCTTAGACCTTATATCGTAAGCAACTATATCTGTATAATTCTTCTGGTATAAAGTATATACAATCTTTGAGTTGTTCATCCCCCAGGACGGCTCAAGGCAAAGAGTGCTATTGGCAGTAATTTGCTCTATATTGGTACCATCGAAATAGCCTGTAAAAACATTTTTAACTCTGCCGTTTTGTGCCACAAAAGTTATTTTTGAAGCACAAATTCCAGGAATATTAAAAATTTTGTTCAGGACAGTATCTACAAGTTTGTATGCCGTCCATTTCGGATTACTTGAGTCAATATTAACAGCAACAGTAAAAGATTTTTCGCCGGTTACTGTAACCGTAGCTCGACTGCCTGAAACTGAGCCTGTAAGATTATATTTAGCAGTTCCTGAAGTAACGACATCGAACCAGTCACAGCTTTTTAACGCACCCTGAACGTGGCTAGAAAATGCCTGATTACCGGAGATTCCGGCAAATAGAAGCTTAGGATTTGCGTATTCGGCCTGTTTTACAACCGTAACCTGGCTGGCAACAAGCGAAACTGTCGCTATAACCGCAAAAAAACTACAACCCGCTAGAAATCTTTTCATATTATATTACTCCTAAAAAAATATTAAAAAAAATAACCTTGTAGGAACAAAATTTAGATTGAAATCCCTAAAAAACAAACATCAACACTTCTGATTATAAACTTTAA
>JAJXWI010000082.1 GCA_021781705.1 bacterium
GGTTTGTCATATCGTCCTCTCTTCCTTGATTCCATTCACAAACTGGAGGGACATGCTTCGTCATGTCCGCTAATTTTAGGTTCCGGCGAAGCTGAACCCTCCACAAGTCCGCCATTAGATGTTTGATGTGCAATTACGGTACAATTATATAATACAACCCTGCCTCTTTGTTTCCGCTTTTTTTACAATTTGCTCGTTATTGATTTTAGAGCTTTGCCCTGTTTGTGCGTATGTTACATGTACTATGTCTGGCTTATTTGTGGTCTCTTCGTCTAAAGTTTGTCTAATTTAATATACATAAGAATCTAATAATAATATATATATAATTTATGATGCTGATATTTTCGTCTAAATTATCGTCTAAATTTAAGTTAATCTGAATATTTAGACGAAATCATAAAAGATACCATTTGCGCTGTTCATTGATATTTATTAAACCATCAGCTTTCATTTCCTCTTCTCTTTGTGTTCAATTTGCTTTTTCTCTTTCGCCGGCGGTAAAAAGTTTTCTCCTGTCACTACATTCTTGCCGGTTTTTGATTCTAATGCCAATCGCGCATCCTTGGCAATGGCTCCGCCTTTTTTACTTGCTTTTGCATTTTCTGTTAACCCAGTTGCTTCTTCTGTTTCGGCTATCTGTCGCGTAGATAACTCTGCTAATGCCGTAAAGATAAGTTCGGCTTCATTCATATGGTCTCTCAGGTTTTGTGATTTTAAGCCTTTTAAATCCTTGTGCTTTTTTACGGTTAACCCTGTCCATTCCTGATGGATAATATTGGTAAGCAATGCAAATTCATCTGATTTTTCTACTCCGCTTTGTTTCCAGTAATCAGTAAGTTTATTGCGGGTTTCCTGCCCTGTCATGCGCTGTTGAATCCATTTTTCACTCCGCCCCAGTTTCTGCCAATTTTCCCTTGCTCTATCAAGGCTTTGTTCCGGGTCGGCCATCTCCTGCAT
Organism: bacterium; assembly: GCA_021781705.1. Taxonomy (GTDB): domain Bacteria; phylum Verrucomicrobiota; class Lentisphaeria; order Victivallales; family GWF2-38-69; genus JAJXWI01. The sequence goes on from JAJXWI010000082.1 coordinate 958, forward strand.
GCGTTCATACCCTACTTTTGCCAGCCATTGCTTGAAGGGCTCTGCTTTGGGTGACGGTATGGATTGAATGAGGCGGAGAAGCTGCTCTGTACTAGCAACATCAGTTAAACGCATTTTTCCATCAGCGGCAACCATTTTCAAAGCGTGACAATTCGTCACGGTTTCATTTCCTTCATGCTTCAGGCGTTCCTTTAATTTACGCCAATAGGCTAAAGGGTCCTTGCTTTCAGTAAGAATGGATACAATATCTGTGATACTGAAATACCATATTTCTTTTTCTGAATCCCAATACCTGCGTACTTTCTTTTCTTCAAATAATTTTACGTCGCTCATGGTGACTTTTTCTTTTTGGTTTTAATTGGTTCAAAATTCAATTTTCCTGTCCTTTCTTTTTCTTCCGAAATCATCTACTCGTAAACCAGACGGTCTATCTCGGATTGATTCCATTCCCAAACTGGAGTGACATGCTTCGTCATATCCGCTAATTTTCGGTTCCGGCGAAGCGGAACCCTCCACGAGTCCGCCATTAGATGTTTGATGTGCAATTACGGTACAATTATATAATACGATCCTTCTCCTTTGGTTCCGCTTTTTTTTACAATTTGCTCGTTATTGGTTTTAGAGCTTTGTCCTGTTTGAGCGTATGTTACATGTACTATGTCTGGCTTATTTGTGGTCTCTTCGTCTAAAGTTTGTCTAAAAGAACTTTTTCAAAATCATCTCTCTTAGCTTCTATAAGGGTTTCTGCCTTGCTAAAAATCATAATATTATGTCTCCAGGCCTTCTATTATGCGGACTTCAGGGACTATTTTCTGTGTTTCCATAGCTATTTCTCTTCCGCCAATTCATTTTCAAGTTCTTCAATAGAAGGCAAACTTGGCTTTAAATCTTCGGGAAGCGATTCTGTAATACGCTGTTCCCATTCTGCTACTCCGATTGGTTTAGAATTACCTGCAAGCGCGTATTTAGCAACTGTATGATTCTTTTCTTACAAGCAAAAGCCCTATAGTTGGTTTATCGTCGGGATTGCGCAGTAAATCATCTACAATATTCATATACATTGTAAGTTGGCTGATGTGACCAGGGCAGAATTTACCTGCTTTGAGTTCCACTACTACGAAACAGCGAAGCTTTAGATGGTAAAACAGCATATCGATATAAAAGTCCTCTTCGCCTACTTCTATATGGAACTGACGCCCTACAAAAGCAAATCCCTGACCAAGCTCCAGAAGAAATTTTTCCAGATGGTCAATTAGTTTCTTCTCTAACTCTGCTTCTTTTCTTACTTCCGTCGTACCTAAGAAATCAAATAAATAAGGATCTTTGAATATCTGATTAGCCATATCTGAATCTTTTGGAGGCAATGTAATTTCAAAGTTGTTGGCTGTTTGACCAATACGCTTATGCAAAGTTGTTTCAATTTGAAAAACCAGAACATTCCTGCTCCAACCATCTTCAATGGTTTTTTGTGCATACCATAAGCGCAACTCGTTATCATTAAGCTTTTCCAGAAGAGCCAGATTGTGATACCAGCTTATTTGTGCAAGATTCGCTTGCACTATTTCCTTTTCAGTCCAGTTCTCCGCAAATTTCCTCATGTATTTCAGGTTTCGTGGAGAAAATCCATTCATGTCAGAAAAGCTCTTTTTCAAGTCTGCGGACAATCGGTCTATAACTTTTGCTCCCCAGCCCTTCTCTTTCTGTTTTTGCAGAATGGAATGACCAATTTCCCAATACACCATTACAAGCGCGCTATTAGCTGATAAAACAGCTTTTAACCGTTCTGTCCTAACCTTTTCCTTGATGTTTAGCAAAAAACTTGCATAGTCATCCGGCAATTCTGAAGAAGAAGGAGGCGATGGCATAATCACATCTTTATTTTTTCCGTTATCCATTCGTTTTCTTTTACTGTTTTGCAGTTTATTTTCACTCATTTACTTTTCCTCTTTGAGTTTGCCTCACCTTCAAACAAAGTTTCTTTTGCCTTTTCTTCGGCAATCATCTGTTCATAGAGTTTAAACAGATACTCCAGGCGTTCTTCATCGCTTTCAAAAGGTTTGCTTCGATAACAGCGCTCTACTGCAAGGTCATTTTGGCGGTGGGCTTCCCGCAAACCAAGGCTATTGGTTTTAGAGCTTTGCCTTGTTTGAGCGTATGTTACATGTACTATGTCTGGCTTATTTGTGGTCTCTTCGTCTAAAGTTTGGCTAAAAGAACTTTTTCAAAATCATCTTTCTTAGCTTCTCCAAACTTATTTAGATACTCCAAAATCATCGTCTTTCAATATCCATTTTAAACGACCCTTCCTTTTTCAGGAATACATCGCCATAATGACCGTTTGTCTTTTTCGGGGCTAATATCTAAAAATATCTAAAAATATCTAAGTTTAGTTTTTAATCTTCCACATTTTTCCTTTCGGATAAATAACTCCTTCTCTTCTAAGAAATTGCAATAAATTCTTAATCTTATGCATTTTCTGTTGGCTATTGAGTGTATCCGATAATTTATCCTTTATAAGCATTACTATTTCTGAATTTTTCGTATATTCTTGTCTTCTAATCAGTTCACAGATTAAATCCTTGTAGTATTTATCATTGAAAGTCTTATATCTTACATATTCTTCCATTTTCCCTGTAGCATCGGCTATTTTAGCAGAAACAAAATAATTCGGTCGCCTTCCTTCTATAAGGTTATCTTTTTTTAGTAAGGCTATCTCCTTATCATTTACAGATAGTTTTTTTTGAATACGATCCAATAATAGAACTATTGTTAAACTAAGTTCCTCTTTCCTTTCCATCAGCAGTTTAGAGTAATTTTCATCAATGCAGTGTCCATATATTTCAAGTACTACGCTACTATTTAAAGACTTGGAATAATCAGGAAGCGGGAAAAATCTTTTCCGCTGTTCCAGAAACATTGTATGAATGCCGTATCCGACTGTATCAATCATATTGAGGTTTACCATAGCATGAGCGAGCCATGAATTTCGATATTTTTGAGGGGTCTTGCTTCCTAAAAAATAATCTTCAGGAGAACCTTCAAAAAACGAACCTGCATTAGTAAAGGTTAATCTGTCTATCTTTTCTGTTACAACAATTCTTGAATTCAAACTGTAGTCCTGATGGGCTATTGCATTATACAAAGCTTCCAGGATAACTCTTGTTTCATACTTATTTACTTCTATTGAAAGCAGTTCGTTGTCAGGGAAGAATTTGTACTTTATATTGCGGATTCTGTTTAAAAGCTTTGTAGAATTCAATAGCAATGGCAGGCCAAAATGTTCGTAGGCTTTTTCTTCTGTGTCGAGTTTCCATGTTATTTCCGCTATTGAAGGCAGTAAGTAGTAAGAAGATTCCGGCTTGCCCAATAAGATAATGGCTGCATTTGTTATCTTCCCGTTAATTGTAATTCTCGCTTTATCGAGAAGAGTTACATCGTCCCATCCGTCAATATTCTTATAGAATGCCTCATTTACAGATTTCTCCTTAAATTTTTCTCTTGCAAGCTGTAATGCATCAGAATCCAAATCTTTTACAGAAGCAACAGGGATAGTTTTCGCAGACCAGTCCTCAAGTGAATTATATATTTTCTGCAGTTGGGAAGGATAATTCACAAGATCAGTAGTATGACTTCCAACCCTCACATAAGCCTTTGATTGAAAATATGTAGGCTCTCCCATAGCCTTGGGAATACGGAAAAGGACAATTTTTTTATTCTCGCAGTCAAATTCAAATATCTCAAAATTAATTTTTGGTTTAATCATGCTTCTAAGCCACAATTCAAAATCCTGATTTCCTATTTTTTCTTTGAATGGCCTGAATTTTGTCCCAAGAATCTTATGCGTCGAGTCTTCAATCCCAAAAACCAAGTAAGCGAAATCTTTATTCGATATTGTTGAGCCATTGGACAAAGCTGAAATATATTCCCCGACCTCATCATATTTACCAGCCATATCTTTTTTAAATTCTATCCAACAAGTTTCATTGGGTTGAGAAAGCAATTCTTCCAGCAGTTTTTTCAAATCATCTGTATTCATAAGTTATATATGTTCCTTTCCTTCGATGATGGCGATTTCGGCGGGAGTGAGGTCGTAGAGTTTGTAAACGAGCTGGTCTATCTCGGATTCAAGTTTGCTCGTGTCTGCCGAAGAATTTGATTTTTTGGCAGATAATATGTTATCCACCAGGGATTCGATTTTTTCTGTAGTCAGTCTGGGTTGGGCTGTGATGGGGGGAATGGAAATATTTTCAAAAAATATCTTACTAAGCTCTCGGGTACCGCCTTGCAACTCTGGACAATTTTCCCTAATCCATTTTGCTGCAATTGAGGAGTTAAAGTACCCAGTAAGGTACCTTAAGTTGTTACCTGTCATTATAAAACATTTTTGGTTTGTATAGAACCCCTCATCATCATAAATAAAAGGAAGATATTTGGTCATATTTGGATAAATAATTTTTTCCTTTTCAAATTCGGGATAGTAAGCGCAGGCTCTCAGATTCCACCAGTTAGAGCCCTGATCATCGCGCTTCCTTGCCTTCTCTTCAAATAGTAGAAGGTGTTTATAAATGGCAGGATAAAGATTAGGAACATCCATATCAAAACCTGACTGAATCAGCCACAGTCCGGCCCAATCGTAGGAATAGCGTTTTATATCTCTGCCTCGGAGGATGGGTTTAAGGATTTCAGCGCTCTTCGGGTCCTCGGCGCAGAGCCGTTCTTTCGTTGGCGTATCAATAATGAAAGCCTCGTTTAAACCGGTCAAAACTCCTCTGTAAATCTTAACATCCCAATTTTTAAGTGGTTTGCCTATTTTTTCAATTTTCGCCTTGAGCAATTGTTCGGCAGAAGAGCCTATAAACCATGCGTCTTTGGTGAGTTTTGGCAATGGAACGGATTTTTCTTTAAAAGCGCGAGCGATGTCCAATGTAGAACAGTCATCCCGACTGTTTGCATTACACAGGCGAGACGCTTGTGCTAGATTAGAAGATAAAGAGAGGGCTGAAAGCTGTTTTTTATTCGGGCAGTTTCCTATTATCAGGATATTTGTATCAACTGTAGCGCTTTTGAATACGCCAGGCCCCAAGTCAATCAGGTATATGGGATTATATTTCAGGAAGAAGAGACGAAGTTTCTCGCCATAACCAGCTCTCATCCACTTATTGGAGGTTATGAAACAGAGAGTTCCGCCAGCGGCTAAAGACTTTATTCCTTTCTCGTAGAAGAGACAGTAGATATCGCCGTTGGAGTCATGGACTTCATAGTTTCTGTCTTTATAGGCCTTCTGAATGGGGTTACCTTTGAATTTCTGGAGCTGAACATACGGCGGGTTGCCAATCACGACATCGAAACCATTCAATGCAGCATACTCGTCCCGAGTGTGTGTATTGCACAGGCGAGACGCCTGTGCTGCATTTTGATGGAATACCTCTGAGAAGTGTATTTTGAAGTCAAACGAGTTTTTCTGTTCCGTAATTTCAAAAAGTATCTGATCAATACCCTTGTGAAGTTTTTTCTTCCTGTCGTGGTCGGTTTCACCAAAATACTGTTCCTTGAGCAATTCTATTTTCTTTAGAGCCTCATCAATGAAGAGATTATCCAGATCAAGTCCGAGCAGAGAGTTGCCGCAGACAATCTTATAATCGAGGTTCGGGAGCGGCTGGATATTGCCGAAATCATCTTCATCTACGATTAGAGATAACCAGAGGCGCAGCTTTGCAATATCAATAGCGCCAGAGTCAATGTCCACGCCGTAAATACTGCTCTGAATCGCGTGCCTCTTGAAATTGTAAAAGGTTTTCTCAGGGTCATATTCGCCATAGGCGCTAAGGGCGTATCTGGAACGAACAATTTCGTGCATCAGACCCACAGGAAAAGCACCAGAACCAATTGCCGGGTCGCAGATTTTTATGTCATTCAGAAGACCATCAACAATATCTGCTCTTTGTGTTATGGTCTGCGGAAGTTCGCGCTCCTTATAGATGCCTGAAACGGTTTTGCCGTTCTCTCTTGCTGTCTTGTTTCTCAGAGCGTAGTCTATATAGAAATCACCGTGCCTGACGAACTCCTCAATATCTTTTCTTGGAACTTTCTCTACGTAAACATCTTCAGTAAGAACACCGTCATTGGATTCTCCAAATAGGGGTCTCTGAGAAACTTTTGGAGAGGCCAGAGGAACTATTTCTGTATTGAGTTTCACATCGAGGTAGTTTATCAACGATTCCTGGCACATATAGTGAACAATTTCGCGCGGCGTATAAAATGCGCCTTTGGACTTCCTGTCCTTTACTTCGAGAAGGTTTTCAAAAACCTTACCGAGCATCTCAGGGTCAATAGCGACTTCTTTATCAAAAGGTTCGTCTTCCTTGACTGTAAAATTGTAGAGGTCAAAAGTCTCAAGAATTTCCTTGAGAATATCGTTATTGTTTCGGATGACTGTTTCCTGCCAGTTATAGCCATTTATTGGTTCAAAAAGTCCGCCGTTAAGAAACGGGATTTTGCAGTTGAACTTTGAGTAGAAAGAATTCTCATGTTTAGAGGCAAGCGCTTCATAAAAAAGCGGCTCGAGAATATCGTCAAAGAAATTATCATACTGAATAATCTCCTCATTAAAGAGTTTTCGCATGAAATTCTTCGGGCCGCTGCCCCAGTTTCTGAATTTGCCCTCTTCATCTCTGCCGACTCCAAGCCATCCCTTCTTTTGTAAGAAATATAGGAAAACAATCTGGCCCAAAAGTTTTTTGGCAAAATGCTCTGTGAAAATGTTTTTCTCCTCGAAATCAGTTTTAATATCGGGATTCTGAGCGAGAATTGAATCAAGTTCATCCTTGAGCTTAAGAAAAAGTTCTTTGTATTTCTGAAAGAATTCATCAGTAATGGATTCTATATTAAAAGCGTTCTCTATTGTACTGAGCGTATGAATGTCTTCTCTCTCCAGAAGAGGGGCAATTTGCTTTAAAGCAGTGTGATTGGGTTCGTTCTCGCCGACAAGAAAAGATAATCTTTTCGCAGGACTGAGTTCTGTAATGGTCTTGGGTATTCCAGAGCTCAAATCTATGGAGTTCTCCACTTTGATATAGGAAAATCTCCAGTCAGAAGAACCTTCACAATAGAAGGCAACAAGAGCGCCTTCCTTATTGCCTCTTTGTTTAAGGTAGTCGGCAACGAAATTTCTCTGAAGAGTCCTTGCTCTGTCAAGCGAGGAATTGGCTTTGAGTTTTACCATCAGGACATCAAGTCGTTCTGTGGCATTTGGCTTGTATTTTGCTATTCTTTTGTAAGAAGATACATTGTTGGCAAAGGCTTGGCGGATAAATGAACCTGAAATAAAGCTATCATCTGTTTCAGTCAAACCATTCAGCAAATTTCTGATGAAAGTCCTGAATCTGGTCTCATTAAAAGAGTGGGTAAAAGTATCTCTTACCAGATTTATCGCCTGTTCACTATTCATCTTGATACTCTCTTTTTATTTTCAGTTGTACTGAGCAATGCTATTTTCGTTTTTATCTATTGATTAACACGTTAGCAATTAGGTTATAAAGAGCCTACACTTTTTCTACTTGTTTGAGTATTATCTTTGAGGCTGATAATCATTTGTGAATATTCACGATCTGTCATTTTATCTGAAAAATTTTCTTTGTTTAGATATCCAAAAGTTCCGTGCTTAATAGAAAAAAACGATGCAATTTGAGTTTTGAGAGCTATCTCAACCCTTTCAATGGCATCCATCACAAGGAGTCTGAGTTGTCGGTCAAATGTATATCTGCTCCATACAGCTTCCAAAGTAGTATCTGGAATAAAATTTTCATCTGCAGTTTTGTATGGCAAGAAGTAAGCACTTAATCTGTAATAATTTACAGCCTTTAAGGTTTTTAATATTTTATCTCTTTCAGCTATTAATCCTCTGCTTATAAGCAAGTCAGACTGCTCTTCAAAGGTTAATGCCGGTTTAATATATTTCATATTAAAAACCCCATAAAAAAACCCGCCACGTTTGGGCATCGTTGAGAGGCCTGGCAGGTATGCTGTCAATAAGAATAATATATATAATTATAAAATCAAGCCTCAATGACACATCCGTATACATTATAATTCGTTTTTTGTTCCTGATAGATACATTGACAAAATAACTTCGCGCTTACCGGTTGACATAGGATTATCCTCTACGAAATGGCTTTCCAATAATTTGGAAGAGATTTGAGTTTGAAGCACGCCTAGAACTTTTAAAGGATTTATGACTTCGTTCTTAAGTTCATTTAAGGTCTTGAGAACGGTCTTTGTTGTCTGTTTTGGCAGAGCGCCTTCTTCTAATCGGGACAGGACTCTCTTGATATATAACTCCTGGTCTTCGGTTAGTTGTTTCATATCTTTGAAAACAGCTTTGAGTATCCTCAAAATTTTAACAGCGCTGTCATTTCCCTTTCTGGCCTGAAGTTCTATAACGCCCTGTGTAGTAGAATTAATAAAGGCTTCTTTATTTTTATTAAGGGTTTCAAAGAAGTCAGATGGTAATTTTTTCTTTTTATCCTCAGATTCGCTTTCAAGAATCCCTGCCGCTGTAATGAAATCCAGTTCTTTTGCATCTGATCCTTTTCCGGAAAGAAAGAATTTTTGTATCTTCCCTTTCCTGAAATACGTTAACAATGAATCTGAAAATTCAGTCTTGATTTTGCCTGAACGAGCCTTTTGGGGAAGTTTTTTTATTTTCTCAAACAAATCAGGGTTGCTATCACGAATATCCTTGATTAGAGTCAGATATTTTAATTCGCTTATTTCTTCTTCATCTTCGCCGGTAAGCGTTTTCTTTGATACCAGACGACTAAAGAGCTCATGTGAGCCTATGGGTTCGCCTTCAGTCAAAAGCGCTGAGTCTCCTCCAAGTAGCGACAAGAAAGCGTTGATCTTCGCTTCAGCAGCTTCCTTTAATTTTATTTCATCATTTGACTGTTGGGTCGGGAAAAAGTTAAAAGTGTAGATTGTATCAAATTTGGTGTCCACTCGGTTAATGCGTCCAACTCTTTGCATCATTCTGGTCGGATTCCATGGTATATCATAATTGATGACGACATTGGAACGGTGGAGATTGACCCCTTCAGATAGGACTTCAGTCGAAATCAGAATACGGTACTTATCCTGCGGATGTTTGGATTTTGCATCGAAATTCTTAATCACTTCTTCTCTGATAACTTCTCCTGAATTTCCTGAAAAACAGACAGCCTGATTTTTATGAACTTTATTTATGTGCCCTGAAAGATACTCTGCTGTCTCCTTGGACTCTGTGAAAAGAATTATCTTATTCCCTTTAAGAAGTTTATTAGACGCAAGCTGTTTAAAAAGCTCAAGGAGCTTGGGGTCTCGTTCCACCCTTTCCCAGAGTTTTTGTATCTCATTTAGGATAACAAGGTCATTTTTAAGAGACACTAAAAAGTCCGTGCTGAAATCACAGCTGTTATATTGTTCGGCTTTTCCTTCATCAATAAGCCTCTGAACAGCTTCATCGTCATCCTGTTCAAGATATTCGAATATTTTATAAATATGTTTCTTGCTGGTATAAACATGTCCCTTTTCTAACTCTTGTATGAATATTTGATAAGAGTTAATAAACCTGTCAATGGAATTTCTGAAAGCATAGAAACTGCTTTCCAGTCTTTTCACTAGAAGAATTTTCATAAACTTTCCCATATTTTTCTGGGACTGAGATCGGAA
>JAJXWI010000014.1 GCA_021781705.1 bacterium
AAAGATAAAAAAGTAACCTCAAAAGATTAATAAAAATGAATGATAAAAACTGTACGTACTGCAGGATAATTTCAGGAAAGATAGAAGCGAATCTTCCAACTATATACGAGGATGAGTTGGTGTTTGCGTTTCTTTCACATGCGCCTGTAAATCCTGGGCATGCTATTGTATTACCCAAAAAGCATTATAAGAATCCTTCCGCACTGCCGGAAATGGTGGCCGGACGAATGTTCTACATAGCTTCAAGAATCGGAGTTGCCTGCAGAAGGGCGCTGGAAGCTGACGGCTTTAACATTATTGCAAATGACGGGTTCTGTTCGGGCCAGGATATTCCCCATGCGCATCTGCATGTCATTCCCAGATACATTAATGATGGATTTCATCTTAACTGGCGAATGCTGGCAGATATTCCGCCGGCTACTGAAACTGCTGAGAAAATAAAATCCAAACTAAAAGTGGAGGATTGAAATATATTCGTCTATGATATATACTGATAAGTGTACCATATATGTGTACTATATTTATTGTAAAAAGAGGGAAGGAATATGCAGACTTTATTAGCAAATCGTATCACAAATATAGTTGAGCTTAAAAAAAGTCCAAGCAAGGTGATAAGCAGTGCGGAATATGAGCCTGTTGCTGTTTTAAGCCATAATACTACCAAAGCTTATATATTGTCTCCAAAACTTTATGAAGACATTTTAGAGGCATTGGATGATAAATACTTAGTTAAGTTGTGTTCTGAAAGATTGAAACGAATCGATTCGGCAGTAGAAGTGAACCTTGATGAACTCTAAACACAAATACACCTTAAAGTTCTTACCTGAAGCATTAAGTGAATGGAATAGGATAGACAGGGCAATTCAGAATGCCTTTAAGAAAATGTTAGAAAAAAGACTTGATGAGCCATGCCGTTCAAATATGGAGCTAAGAGGCTTGAGGGACTGTTATAAGTTAAAACTTAAGAATGCAGGATTCAGATTAGTCTACCATGTAAGAAATAGAGAGCTTATAGTAACCGTTATTTCCGTTGGGAAAAGAGAAGATAGTGTCGTTTATGAGTTAGCAAAAAATAGACTCCCATTGAATTAAAAGCAATTAGCTTCGTATCACATCAAGAGGATAGGAAATCAAACATTCCTTAGGAGAACAAGGGCTCTTAATATCTAACATAAAAGTAAAATTCAGAAACGCTGGGAGTTGGAAGTTTCAGAATAGATTGTTAAAATAATAAAGATCAACCAAATTTACACAAGAAATTTTAATTAGCAGAATGTCGGAGCGAAGGCCTAACAGTCTGCCAGGAGAAAGAGTTTTATGACTTCTGAGGAAAAGAAATTATTTGTACTGGATACCAATGTGATTTTGCATGACAGTTCTTGTATATATCAGTTTCAGGAGCATGATGTTATAATTCCTATTACAGTTATAGAAGAGCTCGATAAATTTAAAAAAGGCAATGATACTCTTAACTATCATGCCAGAGAATTTTTGAGGGCTCTTGATAATTTAAGCGGAGATAAGCTCTTTGAAGAAGGAGTCCAGATACGTCCAGATATCGGCAAAATTATAGTTAAACTTGAACAGCCACCGGCACAGTATATTAAAGATAATTTCAGTCAGGATATTCCGGATCATCATATTCTTAATACGGCTTATTGTGCGGCGAAAGCATTTCCTGACAGAAAAGTAATCCTTGTATCAAAAGACGTTAATCTAAGGCTTAAGGCAAAGGCAATAGGTTTGACGGCCCAGGATTATAAAAAAGATCAGATCAGAGACATTACGACTCTTTATAAAGGGAAACGTTATGAAGAGAATGTTCCTGATGAAGTTATAGAGAAATTGTATGCATCCTCGGAAGAAGTAAGCGTCGATGTTCTTAACCTGACAGAGGATCTTTATCCGAATGAATACCTTATATTAAGAAACGGTAAGAAATCTGCACTGGCAGTTTATGATGCTAGCACAAAAATGCTTAAACATATAGACAAAATGTCAGCTTATGGTATTATGCCCAGAAATGCTGAACAGATATTTGCTCTGCATGCGTTATTGAATCCGAAAATAAAGTTGGTGAGCATATCAGGACGAGCAGGGACGGGAAAAACTCTTCTTGCTTTGGCAGGCGCTCTCGAAAAACGAAAAGAATACGTTCAGATATATATGGGCAGACCGGTTGTGCCGCTCAGTAACAAAGACACAGGATTTTTGCCGGGTGACATAAAATCCAAGCTGGATCCATACATGCAGCCACTGTATGACAACCTCGGAGTTATACAGAACCAGTATGCAGACACAGATTCAAAGAATTCCAGGATCAAAGAATTCATAGATGAGAAAAAACTGATTATTGCTCCTCTTTCGTATATAAGAGGAAGAAGCATAGTAAAAACTTATTTTATTGTTGATGAAGCGCAGAACCTTACCCCGCATGAGGTAAAAACTATAATAACCCGCGCAGGCGAGGGGACAAAATTGGTCTTTACCGGAGATACTTATCAGATTGACCACCCGTACCTTGACAGTTATTCAAATGGACTAAGTTATCTCATAGAGAAGATGCAGGGGCAATCTATTTACGCTCATATACACCTGGAAAAAGGTGAGCGTTCGGAGTTGGCTGACCTTGCAAGTAATTTGCTGTAAGTTTTTCTTTTATTACACGGAGAGCACAAAGAAGGCACAGAGGTATTTAAGGTGGACTTAAATTTAATTACCGAAAAGATAATCGGCTGTGCTATTGAAGTTCATAAGATTTTAGGACCAGGACTTCTTGAATCAGCTTATGAAGAGTTTTTGGCATTTGAATTTGAGAGAACAAGCTTGAGCATTCAAAGGCAAAAGGCTGTACCAGTAGTCTATAAGGAAATAAAACTGGAGTGCGGGTACAGAATAGATATTCTTGTGGAAAATTCTGTTATTATTGAGTTAAAAACTGTTGAAGAATTTAATCCAGTTCACGAAGCACAAATACTTACTTACATGAAGTTTGCAAATAAAAGTTTAGGGCTATTGATAAATTTCAATGTAAGTTTGTTAAAAAATGGAATTAGGAGATATAGAATTTAAAATTGCTCGGTGTCTCCTCTGTGGTTCTCTGTGTAACAAATTTAAAAAACAAGGGAAGTGTTTTTATGTTTAAAGATATTATTGAGAAGAAAATCATGACATTGGAACAGGCTATCAGCTGGCGGGCTGATTTGAAGTCTGCGGATAAGAAACTTGTAATGACCAATGGGTGTTTTGATATTCTCCATCGCGGACATATTACCTATCTGATGAGAGCTAGAGACCTTGGAGACGCGCTTATTTTGGCAATTAATTCAGATAGATCTGTTCGAGAACTGAAAGGTTCCAGCCGTCCAGTTACCATAGAAAATGACAGAGCTTTTGTCCTATCATCCCTAATGTTCATAGATGGTGTAGTCATATTTGATACAAAGAGGTGTGATGGCATAATAAACGCAATAAAGCCGGATATTTATGTAAAGGGAGCGGATTACAATCTTGACACTATGGATGTTGCAGAACGTAATGCTTTGGAGTCTGTAGGAAGTGAAATAGCCTTTATTAGCTTTGTCGAAGGATATTCCACCACCTCGATTATAAAAAAGGTGAACCAGCCTTAATGCTTATGATCTATGGCTACGGATTTTGGATTATTTCAATATCGCAATCCGAAATCAATAATTCGAAATTTTTAATATGGCAATATCTTTTTATAAATATTTTTTCTCATGTGTTGTAGAAGAGGCATACGCCCGCGAATTTCTTCAAGCTTGTCTTTTGAAATGTCGGCAAAAATAATTTCTTCTTCAATCCCGGCTTCCGCCAGGACAGTTCCCCACGGGTCTATTATTATTGAATGACCGTAAGTGACATATTGTGAATTTGTATCTCTTGCAGGGCATGCCGCAGCAAGGAAAACCTGATTTTCTACAGCCCTGCAGCGGGAAAAAATATCCCAGTGAGCCACCCCTGAGATTGTATTAAATGCAGCAGGAACAAGTATTATTTCTGCTCCTTGCAATGCCAGGCTTCTTGCCATTTCAGGAAATCTTATGTCATAACAAATTATAATTCCGATTTTTCCCAATTCGGTATCTACGACATTGATGGACTCTCCAGAGTTAAATACCAGTGATTCCCTGCTTCTTAATCCTTTAAAATCTACATCAAACATGTGCATTTTTGAATACTCAAGGATGACGTCGCCCTGAGGGTTGATAAGAAAAGATTTATTTAATCTTTTTCCTGCGTCTTTTTCTACTGTTGACCCAGTACAGAGATAGACTTTATTTTGCTTGGAGACTTCTCTTAGCTTGTTAATGGTTTCTCCATTTTTTTCTTCGAGTTTGGGTATTTCTTTAAGCTCATAAGGGTTGTAAAAAATTTCAGGCAGTATTATAAGCTGGGCTCCTTTGCCGGCAGCTTCAGAAATCATAGATTCTACTTTGTTAATAGAAGTTTGCTTATCTTTTGATGGTTTATTCTGGCATATCGCCATTCTGAAGTCTTTCATGATTCTTACTTGGGGGGAATATTTTCGATTGTTATTATCGGTATTTTTGTTTTACAATCCAAGGAGCATTTTGCTCCAAAAGCTGCGCTTATCCTGGGATAGCTGTGGCCAAATGGTATTTTCATTACAACCGGGCCATTAATCTCTTTACTTATTTCGGCAAAGAGTCTTACCCTGTCTGTTTCATTTCCGCACTGCTTAAAATTGCCAAGCATTAGGCCTGAAAGTTTTTCAAGTATTCCAGATTGTTTCAGCTGGGTAAAATATCTATCAAGCTTGTATACGGGTTCATTTATGTCTTCCGCAAGAAGAATGCAGTTTCTCATGTCAGGCAGGTATTCTGTGCCTATCAATGTCACCAAAACAGAAAGAGTTACAGGCAGTATCGAGCCAGTAGTTTTTCCTTGTTTTAATATCCTGATTTTCTTGCCTGGCAGTGGAAGAATTTCATATTTCTTGCTAAATACATTTGAGAGAGAAGCTTTAGTATACTCGTCATTTTCTATGGTGGAAAAATTTTGTATCATCGGTCCTGAAATTGGCGTACCTATTCCTTTAGCGTAAAAGGCCAGATGTATTGCTGTTAAATCGCTGTATCCTAAAAATGGTAAATTTCTTTTGCTTAACAAACTCCAGTCAAGAAATGGAAGCAGGTGCGCAGATCCATATCCACCCCTGACAGCAATTATCATATCAATGCTATTATCTTTCCAGCAGGAGTGTATGTCATCCACCCTTGTTTTGATATCCGATGCCAGATAACTGATCGTTGTTTTCTTGGAGACGCAGGGTTTAATGATAACGCTGTATCCTGATGATTCCAGCATAACAACAGCTCTCTTTACTTTCTCTATATCAGGAATGCCGGAAAGAGCCACAAATGCAATTTTTTTTATATAATCAGGAAATATCTTCATAACGTTTTAATTTAACATCATTTATCGCAACTTCAAAAGTTTCAGTATTTCGGGTAATAATAACTAGAGGTGCGGCTAGATTTTTGAATTTGTTGATGCTTCATTTAAGGGTGCAGCATTAGTATACGATTCAACGAATTCTCTGCAGTAGTGAAGAATATCGTAATATGCCGATGCAAATTCGAATCTAAAACTGTCTTTATACTCATTGTATCCCAAAATAAAACTGTCGGAAAGAAGCTCTTTTCTGCTCTTGGTGTCTAAGACGCATGCGTGTATAAAGTTAAGCGATTCGAGATCTGCTTTATCTTTTTTCATAAAATCAGATATGTACATGAGAACGAAATCTATGTGCTGCAACATAGCATCGATAATTTTACAATAATTAGTAATTTTAGAGTCGTAAAGAGACTTTACCACTTTAGTCACGGCCCTGTTAAGGTTATTAAGAATTAGCATTTTTTCGTATAACCGCCTGTCTCCTGAACATTCTGGGTAATCATCATACGCTTCCTTATACAGTTCAAGCATTTTGTCTATAATTATGCGGTTAGATGTTGAAATGTGCTCTGCAAATTTATAATTGTTTTTAGAAATGTATATATCCAGGAAATCGAAAAGTTTCTCAGATATTCTGGCCATTTCTTTCTTAATAAGTGGTCCCCACTCTTTCTTTGGTAAAGAATTTATGTTCGTAATGTACATTGCCTTGGATATTTTTTCGAATTCGTCGTCAGGTAAGAGTTTTTCATAGATTCTGATTAAAGGATTCATGAAAGTAAGCATAAGAATAGTACAAATGGCATCGGTTGTAAAAAAGGTAAAAAACACTTCAAAAATTATATTGTCATAAATTCCTCTGAAAAGTCCATTAAGCATTGGAATGCCTGTATGTATTTGGAATAAATATTGAGTTATAGCAATTAACGCCGAAAGCACTATTCTGTTAGCGAATATCGTTAATAATCTCCTTGATGAGCCAGTAAAAGTAAACGAATATATCTGATTTCTTATTGTGGATCCGAGGCATGTGCCGCCAAAAAGAAACCATACAGCCTGATCATGAGTTAAAATGCCGCTGCCATAGAAACTGACTGCCATGAAAGATACTGCCCCGGTAGACTGCATGATAAAGGAAAGAATCCCGCCGAAAATGAAAACCAGGAATCCACTATTGTGGTTTAATGTTATTATATTTTTTACATGAATATTTTGTCCAATAAAAGCCAGGCTGTCTTTCATTTCGTTCATTCCAAATAATAGGACGCTAATACTCATCAGAAATAAAAAAACCTTTTTTGTTTTTTCGCATTTTTTATTTCTCAAGAAAAAACTGGTAATTCCACCGATCCCTAGCAGTAAATATATAAGGGAAGTATCATCAATCACAGCCATAAAGTTAGCTATAAGCGCAGTGGTTTGCGCTCCACACATACAGACAATTGCTGTTCTTGAGTCTATGATTCCTGACGAATATAATGAAGTCGTAGAGAATAATACAATCCTGCCATCAGACGCTAAAGCTGTAATTCCTGCACTCCTAAGGAAAGATGCGAAGTATGATTTCTTATATGCTTTAATTCCTTTCGGAGCAAAGCCTGTAGAGTGCTGTCTCAACATCATCATTCCAATGAAAAAAATCCCAAAAGACAATAAAATGTAAGCAATATTATGTAGCATGAATACGATTTTTTCTTAACCTGAGCTGGTAATAGTGTGTCTCTATATCATGGCGGACATTCTATTCCATCGTTAAGTGAATTTCAATAGTTGTTTATCTTTTAAAATTGTATTTGCAAGCAGATGCGGGAATGGTAGAATAAAGCTATGCATAAATCAAAAATCAGATAATTCAGGAGACGAAAAACATGAAAAAGTTGTTTAGGAAAGTTTTTATCTATTTGCCGTTATGTTCAATTCTTATTGTTGGCCTTGTTTATTTCATTGTGACGAGCGGATTTTTTCTTAAATTTGTCGGATTGCCTCTCACAGGAGCGCTTATAGGAATGCCTATAAAAGTTGAAGGGATAAATGTAAGCCTTCTGATTAATCCTCACCTGGATGTCAGCGGTTTGACTTTTGGGTACCCTGAGAAACCATTTGTTACAGGTAAAAAAATATCTACCCGCTTCGATTTGTTATCTCTCCTAAAAGGAGATTTAAAACTGATAAATGTTTCTGTTGATGGGGTAGATATCAACATGGCATCAGGCAAAGATGGGAAATGGAATGTTTATTGGATGAACGAGGCGTCTTCGTCAGGCGCGTCAAAGGTTACCAGGAGAGAAGATACAAAACCTGCCTCATCTCCTGCGATGCAGTTGGATATATCCGGATTAAGTATACGAAATGTTAATTTTACGCTGAATTCTAGCGATGATATCAAAGTAGCGCTGAAAAATTTTAGCATATATTCTGACTCGTTTAAAAACCGGCAAGAATCAAGCGTTAAAATAAATGGTAGCATAGAGCAGTTTGCAGGTAACAATGTAGCGGTAAATAACGGGAAAGTAGATGTTCTTTTAAAAACCAACCTGAATGAAGAATATTTTCCGACATTCCTGCACTTAGATTCTGTTATTTCAGATTTTACAGGAATTATTAAAGATAAGACTCTTTCTAATAGATCGTTTAAAATAAATGCGCTGTTAAATCCTGAAGGCAAAAATGTAGTGAATGTTTCCGATATAAGCATAAAAGAGTGTGCAGGAGACACTATTTACTCTTCATTGGTTACCAAAGGAAAAGTCACTTTGACTCCCTTCGCATTTGATTTAAATATCAATGTGGATCCGGTTGGAAGCGATACTATTAATTTAGCAACCAACTCATTTTTGCATACAGACATGGGAAACGATGCCAGCCTTATATTCAAAGGTGATGTATCTCTTGCAAATAATTTGCTTGCAGTTAAGGGGGATCTGAAGTTGGCGGATTTACTCTTGCAATCCCCTGTCTCTTCTACAAGGAAAGAATTGGTCTCCGCGGCATTTAAATACAATATTTCCACTGATTTTTTTGCAAAGAAAACGGACATAGAACAACTTCATATTGCCGTAGATAGAGATGGCGCTGCAATGATTAATATGTCATTAAAGAAGCCAGCATCTATTACTTGGGAGAATGATCAAATTAAAGTGACAGGCGAAGATCCTGAAATAGTTGCGAAAATATCAGACTTGAAACTGGGTGTTTTTAATGACTTTTTGCCAGCCGGCGCAGAACTTTCTTCCGGAGTTCTTAACTCCAATTTGAATTTAAAAGTGGGCGCAAATGGTGCTGATATTTCTATGTTTGGGAATGTTAATCTTTCAGATGCTTCATATATCTCTTCCGACTTCAATATAAAGGGCGTAAGTTTGAATCAGGCCGTCAATCTTACTTTAGGCAGCATGAGACACCTTACTCTCAAGAAGTGTTCTATTACATTGAGTCAGAACGGTCAAAAACTTCTTGAGTCATCATTCAATGGAAAATATGACATGGATTCAGGAAATGGAGAACTGAAAACATCAATTCCTTACTATAGCACTGCCATTGTTAATGTCTTGCCTGACAGCATGTTGTCAAAACAAGAAAAGAAACAGACGATAAGCAAAATCTCCCAATTTAATTTTACCATCAATAACAGTCAGGGGTTTAGCATAAAAGGGAAAACAATAACAGTTAAAGATTTTTTACTTGAGTTACAAACGGAAAAAAAAGAAATAATATCCTTCATGTTGGATAAATCTTTGAAGCTTGATCTAAATGGTGAAAAATTAATTCCGGAAGACTTGTTACTTAAAGTAAAAGCAGCAAATTTTGAGTTAAGTAAACTGAACGGGGTCTTGCCGATAAACACAAAAATAGAGAATGGCAAAGTTGATATGGATGCCATTTTAAATGCTGAGAATATGTTCGAAAAAATATCAGCTTCGGGTGCTCTGAATATAGCACGTGCGGGGATAAAAATTAACGGCAATCCTATTCCTGCAGCTGATATCGGCGCTAAGTTCGGTACGACCTTAGAAAAAAAACTTTTAAACATAAACGTTTTTAATGTTCTCATTCAGACTGAGAGGGGGGAGAAGTTGTCTGCTGGATTATCGAAGCCTGCAGGAATCGATTTTAAAAATAGCCGAGCTTTATTTGGTGAAATAGCAGTCAACGCTAGTGTTGAAAGTCTCGACTTAAAGAGTCTGAATGGTTTTCTTGATCCAGGCACAAAATTTCAAAAAGGAACTCTGAGTCTTAAGGCTGATGCTATGGTCGAAAAAGATTTTAACAAAATATCGGCTTCCGGATCTGTTATGGCTGCTGACATAAGTGGAAATGTAAATGGAAACATCCTAAACAAAACAGGAATTAATACCAACTTTAATGTTGTGTATAATGAGGCAGGTGCTTTCACATTAACAGATACCGTTGTGAAGGTGCTTTACGGAAATAAAGATGCCGCAAATATCTCAGTGAATGGCACCTTAAGCAATGATGGAGCGACGAATTTTGAGACTCAGTTTAAAGTAAACGAGTATCTATTAAAAGCGCTAAATAAAACAGGGTCGGATTATGAAAAGGTTGGAGAATTCTTACTTGATGGCAGTTTGAAATTAAAAACTGTAAAGGATGCATTTTCAGTTGATGGGAATATCAATATCCCCAAGCTGGTCATAGTTAATAAGCAGCAAGCACTCCAACCAGAACAGATAAACGGTGCATTAGATCTTTCTGTATACAAAAATTCACAGTATTTGAATATAAATTCTGCAAGATTGAATCTTTACAGTAATAGGTCAAATATTTGCGATCTGGCAGGCAGCGGGAAAATCTTGTTTTCTGGTGGTGCTCAATCAACTCTTGATGTCTCTTCAGAAAAAATCGACCTTGAAAAATTAGTTCATGTTTATGGTCTATTATTCCCAGCTGCCCAAGAATCAAGCAAAACTAAGAATAAAACGGCTGCTCAGACACAGGCAAAAGAACCTGCGCCTATAGACTTGAGCGGAATAAATCTCAAGGGAAATATTAATTTTAAAGATATTCAATACGGTCCTTTTATTCATACAGTAATTAACTCAAACTTGACGATAAAAAGCAATACTGTTGCGCTTCAGCCTTTGACTATTAAAATGAATCAGGGCGAATTGAGTGCGAATGTCTACCTCAATCCTTCATTTGCCGATGGGTATACATATGAAATAAAAAGCCAACTGAAAAATATCGATGTTAATCCGCTGCTCAAAACTTTTATTGAAGGCGATTATGGCGATGCGAAGGGAACAATATCTTCATTGCAATTTAATGCGAAAGGTAAGGGTGTGACGAATCCTAGGCTTCTAAATAATCTGAACGGCAATATGATAGCTAAATGCGATAACTTTTCTTTGCCCCTTGATATATCAAAGAATAAATTCCTGGCACTTTTCCTTATGCCAATACAGATGATTTCCAATATCGGTCAAAAGTTGCCTAATACCCCATTGCCTTCAGATCTAAACCAGGCAATGAACCTTGCAGTTAAAATTATGGATCAGCATAAGAATATAAACTTTCAGACCGGAGATATTGCCTTAAAAATGAGCGGAGGAGTTATAAACGTTGAAAAGTTTTACTTTGTCGGGGGGGATGACGACATGATTAAGACTATGAAGTTTGGAGGAACAATAGGTCCTGACAACAAGCTTAATTTGAAGACTAATACCAATTTTGGCAAGCTGGATATTCCTCTTAATTTTTATGGGACGGTAGAAAATCCTAAATTTGATATTCCAGCTTTTATAGCCGGATTTATTACGAAAAATACCATAAATATTCTTGATGTAACGCAGGAGCTTTTAAACAATGCTTCCGCCCCGCAACAACAGCAGGGGAGTGAAGAGCCAGTCCAGCAGCTGGGGAATGCTCTTTTTGACGTGGCAAAAGGCATCCTTGGCAATTTAACAGACAAATAATCCATAGAATTTAAACTGTACGAAAAGAGGTGGAAAATGCTAAAGAAAAAATTAACGGATATCTCAAATAAAGATTTAGTTATTGCGCCATCTCTGCTTGCTGCTGATTTTGCTAACCTCAAATCAGAAATAGAACAAACTAAAAGAGCAGGGGTAGAGGTTTTACATATAGATGTTATGGACGGCCATTTTGTTCCGAATATTTCTATGGGAGTGCCAGTGGTGCAAAGTATCAGATCCATAACGGATCAGATTTTTGATGTCCATCTTATGATATCGCATCCGTTAGATTATGTCTCATCCTTTGTGAAAGCCGGAGCAGACCACATTACTTTTCATATAGAATCTGATGATAATGTAGAACAGGTAATAAAAGAAATAAAAAAACATTCTGTAACAGTTGGAATGTCCTTGAAACCTGGAACTGATCCTGAACTTATCCTCCCCTACCTGGGTCAAATAGATATGATACTAGTTATGACTGTAGAACCAGGTTTTGGCGGGCAATCGTTTATGGCAAACATGATGCCTAAAATAAGTTTTTTAAGAGAAAAAATTTCCAAGATTGGAAGCAATTTACATATTGAAGTGGACGGAGGAATAGACCAGGGAACTGTAGGGACTGTGGTAAAAGCCGGAGCTAATGTAATTGTAGCCGGAACCTCCGTTTTTAAATATTGTGATGGTGTAGAAAAAGCGGTGCTCGCCTTGAAATCAAATGCCAACTACGATTCGGACATTTGTTCGAATCGTAGTTATTCTCTTTAGGTGACGGGCTGCCATTTCAACAGCTGTATCGGCTCTATATGGGCATATCTTTCTTTTTCTTGTACAGTTTTTACCAATTCCATTGACCCTATTTACGTCAGCAATGCTTTTTTTGCCTTCGAAATACTTATAACACCTGATTTTGCCTTTAAGAACGAAAGACAATCCCCACGCTTTATTATCTTCAGGCGTTGATCCGAAGTACTCTATGTGCCAGTCATTTTTAAGTTTAATGGGATCTCTTGACTCGATCAACTTTTCATAGCATCCGTCCATTCTTATTAAATGGGACAAATCTTCCAGCCAGCCTAATTTAAATATTTCCGCATCCTCCGGGACTTTAGCATTAAGTAGTTCCATTACTACTGCTTCTTTTATGTCCGCTTTCTGTTGTTTTTAATCACTCGGTGGTATAAAACTGATAAAATAAATAGAATGCATAATTACACTCTGCTTAATGGAAGAAGTATGCACATTTCCTGCCAAAATATTGGGGTTTGCTAACAGTCTCTATTTTACGATGGCCTGGTCTTTATATAGCATGTTTATTTCTGAGAAATCTGTATTTTTCAGTTTAAGATATTGGAGCAGTTCTTTGAGCTCTTTTAATTTCATCCTCAAATTTTTCGTTTCGGCTGCTATTTGCGCCTGTGTCGGCGGAGCTTCTGTGTTAAAAGTAAAGGGAAGTATGACTTTAATAACTTTGTCTTTCTGGCTGGCCATAAAAACAACCAGCCTGTTTTGAAGATAAAGGTTTATGACCCTTATGTCCATGTCCACATAGCTGTTTCCCACTAATGAAATAAAAATCAATGCCGGCTTAATAGAAGTAATCGTTTCTCCATAAGGTGATTTTTTGTTCTTTGTTTCTGCATGCAGCCGGAATCCTGTTATAACAGGAAGAGCATCTATTATATTGCCGAAGTATTTACCTTTTATTACAACCCCATCTTTATCGGCAAGCATATTGGATTTTTTATTGTAAAGCAATGCCCTGGGAATTCGCTCCACAATAGTAAATTTTAGAGTATCTGGAAGTTCTCTTGTTACCTCCACATAAGATATTCCTTCTCCTCCCATTTTTTCGAGGGTGATTCTAAGATCATGCAGATCTAATGAGAATAGATTAGTTGTTCCTTTTTTCAAAGAAAGAATATTCATGATGTCATCCACTCTGTTGTCCCAGTATCCGGAACTTTTGACTATGACATTTTTTAGCCTAAAATGGGGATTGCTGTAATAAAGAAGCTTCGAAATGTAATCAAATGTGAAAAAACCTAAAATGACAATTGCTGTCAGTATGATCAGTATCAGCCCTGTTCTTACAAACGGTTTCCTCAGCAGTGTTTCTTTATTATTTTTAGCCATAATTAAACCTTTCACGAAAAGGTAGTCACGTATTAAATATCGTTAATTCGTGTTGAATAAAGTTTTGAAATTATGGAATATAACACCACTGCAGCGCAATTACCTACATTTATTGAAATCTTCTTGCCAAACATAGGCAGACTTATAATTCCGTCGCACGAATCAATGGTGTTCTGCTTTATCCCGAACGCTTCATTTCCAAAAACTAATGCCAGAGGAAATTCATATTTTTTTTGCCACGCGCATATAGCATCACTTCCAGTTTCAACAGCCAAGATCATTTTATAGGCTTCTTCTCTTAGCGCCATAACAGCTTCCAGAGAGGTTTCGAAATGCCTGTATTTTACATACTTATCTGAACCCATGGCTGTTTTTTCTAATTTTGGGTGAGGCGGATACGGAGTATATCCGCATGCAATTATTTCATATGCTCCAACAGCATCAGCAATACGAAAAATGTTGCCGGTATTGTGAGCACTCCTCAGATTGTCGAGGACTATCGTTATTTTGGGGCGGGTGTTTATCATTGTTTTTTTACTGCTAATATGCCTGAACGACGTAAATTGTTAATTCCAGACCATTGGATATAATTGAAAAACCAATATTATCCTCAACGATAGCACGTCTCCGTCCACGCTTGAAAATGGAGGGTTTTGCGTCGTCGAAACCTTTTTATGTTTGAGTTTTGCAATTACCTCATTATAATATCAATTTTAGTATAGTTGCAGTTTTTTATTCAGCAAACTTAACTTTATATTTTTTGAGGTCAAAATGTCTGGCAATGAAATTAATTCGATAGATGTCGTAATTCCAGTATATAACGAAGAGCTTAATCTTGACATGCTTATAGAACGGTCTACTAACGCTCTTAAAGATAGGGAGTATTCCTACAGACTGGTTTTTATAGATGACGGAAGCGCAGATAAATCCGGAGATGTAATAAGGAAATGGATTAAAATCTATCCTGAAAACATTACATTGATTTCTCTTAACAGAAATTACGGCCAGCATGCCGCGATAATCGCCGGATTTGAAAGCTGTACCGCAGATGTAATAGTTACGATTGACGCTGACTTGCAAAACCCTCCGGAAGGGATTCCCATGCTTATCGATAAAATGAAAGAAGGAAATTATGATATTGTAGGGAGTTTGCGCGGCGGTGGTCGAAAAGATAACCTTTTCAGAAAAGCGGCTTCAGGAGCAAAAGAATATCTAGTTCGTAAAATAACAAAATCCAATATTCGCGACAGCGGATGTATGTTGAGAGCATACAAAAAAGCAATAATAGATGTCGTTCTTAAATGCAATGAAAAATTTATTTATATTCCAGTTTTGGCTAATTCGTTCGCCAGAAAAACTACAGAAATAACGATAGAACATTCCGAAAGATCAGCCGGAGTATCAAAATATAATGCGTGGAAATTGTTGCAGCTTTTCTTTGACATCCTTACTGGGTCAACTTTCATGCCCCTCAGGTTTCTGACAGTTTTTGGGGGGATTATGGCTGTGTCAAGCATATTTTTTGCTTTGTTGCTGATTGCGTTACGAATATTCTTTGGCGCCGCATGGGCCGGAAATGGAGTATTTACTTTGTTTGGCGTACTTTTCTTCTTTATTGGCGTTCAGTTTTTTGTCTTCGGACTGATAGGCGAGTATATCTGTAGAATCAGCATGGATGTAAGGCAAAGACCCAAATTTCTAGTTGGCTCAAAAGAGGGCAAGCTTTAAGGAATAATTTTATATACTTTTTAGGATAGATATGGTTATGGAAGACGATAGAAAATACTTTGCGGAAAATGAAACAATTCTCGGGTTGAAAATAGATGTAGATACTTGGAGAGGCACTATCATGGGGCTTCCTTCTCTGGCAAATATGTTGCAGGAAGAAGGTATAAGGGCAACCTTTTTTCTTACTATCGGACCGGACAACATGGGCAAGCACATCTGGAGGCTCGTGAAACCAAAGTTTTTCTTAAAAATGCTCAGGGGTAACGCTGCGAAACTTTACGGTTTTGATATTTTGTTTAAAGGTTTTTTATGGCCCGGACCTGATATAGGAACTAATTTGAAAGAAATTCTAAGAATGCCTCTTCATCATAATCATGAGGTTGCTCTTCATGCTTACGACCATTACAAATGGCAAACAAGAATAAGTAAAATGTGCGCGGAAGAAGTAAAGCTTGATAATTTAAAGGCGTTTGAAAGATGGAAGAATATATTCGGCGGAGCTCTTCCCAGGGCCGCAGGATCCCCGGGCTGGCAGTTGTCAGAAGAATGGCTTGATTTTGCCGATTCAAAATATTGCTCTTCCATTCTATACAGAAGCGACAGTCGCGGCTCTGTTTTCGGCTACCCTGAATTTGGCAGAAAAGTGTATGAGAAACTTCAAATACCGACAACCCTTCCTACTTATGACGAAGTAATAGGAAGAAACGGAGTTACAAACGAAAATTATAATGAATATATTTTAAGCTTGATTGAGCCAGGACAACTTAATGTACTTACCATTCACGCAGAGTCCGAGGGAATAGCATGTTTCGATATGTTTAAAGATTTTGTAAAGGCGTGCAAGGATAAAAACATAAAGATTGTTCCGCTCGGAGATATTTATAATAAAATCAAAGACACCAAGAGAGTCGTAAGGCTTCATATGGAGCAAATACCCGGAAGGGACGGAAAAGTTGCCATTGTTTCTAAAAAGTAATAGGAACGCTATTTTTCCTCTTTTTCTGCGTCGTCATTTTTGCTCTTCTCTTCAGTAAAATCATCTGATTTTTGAGGCCTCCAGGGATTTTTATCGTACTTTTTCCCATCTACCCATGATGTGTTTTTGAACTTTGCATCTGTAAAATTAGCCCCGGCAATATTCGCTCCTTTTAAACTCGCGTCTGTAAGGTCTGAGCGTGTAAAGTCCGCCCAAAAAAGATTTGCTCCAACAAGGATAGCTTCAGAAAGATTCGTCTCAATAAGATCAGCGCCAACTAAGTTTGAGCCCATAAGGTATGCTCCATGAAGATTTGCCTTTGAGAGTTTAGCCCCAGCCAAATTTGAATAAATTAAATATGCATCTTTAAGATCTGCGCTAACAAGATTAGTCATGGTCAAAGCCCCTTCCTGACACTTTTTGGTCTTTAATAATTTATCCACGTCAGATTTAGTATAGGCATTAACCAATACTGAAAATAACATTAAAATTGCACAGCACGAATACAGAAATGCTTTTTTCACCTACTCTCCTCCCATACAAAAAGTTTTAACTTGTTCTGATTATATCAAACAAAAGTGAAAAATCATACAAAACAACTCCCTTTTAAAGTGGAATCTTTCGTAAAAGTTACTAGCCTATAACCTTCGTAAAAAGGCATAACTCTCTTGCAAGTCTTAAAATTGAATGATATTTTAAATGCTATTGATCTACTTAGGACGAGAGAGAATTATGTATATGACTATTCCCGAAATATCAATAAATATCTCTCTGTACAATGAATGGGAAAATTTTAACACCTGACCACTAATGAAGAATAATATCGAATACGTTTATTTTGTAAGTCTTGGCTGTTCCAAAAATTTTGTTGATACAGAAGTGATGGCTGCCTCTCTCATAAAACATGAGTTCGGGATTACAGATGATGAAAAGTACGCGTCTGTTTTTGTAATTAACACCTGCGCATTTATCCCGCCTGCCCGCAAGGAAGCCGAAGATAATATATCTAAAGCTATAAAATGGAAGAAGAAAGTTTCAGGCAGAAAGCTGGTCGTAACCGGATGTTTAACGCAATGGGATAAAAAAGAAGAGTATTCAAAAAAATATTCTGAAGTTGACTTGTGGATCGGAATAAATGAGTTGACAAGCTTATCCGAAAAAATAGTTGCTCTTTTTCGTGATACCGGTGAAAATAGAAATAAGTTTTTTTGCAAGCGCAACCCTTCCTATTTGTACGATGAAAAAACGCCCAGGTTACAACTTACGCCTGCTCATTACGCTTTTATCAAAATTGCCGATGGCTGCGACAATAGATGCAGTTATTGTTCTATTCCTTCGATAAGAGGTTCTCTGCGCAGTAGAAACACGGAATCCATACTTTGTGAGGCTAAAAATTTAATAACCGGAGGAGTTAAAGAACTTATTCTAATTGCTCAGGATATTACGGCATTTGCTAAGGATAGAAAAGACAAAAAAGATAATCTTGCAGGGCTCATCGCAAAACTTGACGAAATTAAGGGGAATCACTGGATACGGCTTCACTACCTTCATCCGGAAGGAATAACGGATGAACTAATATCTATCCTTAAAAACAGCGAACATGTAATTCCTTACCTGGATATACCGATTCAACATATTGCTGGTAATATATTAAAACAGATGAATAGAAAAGTAACTCAAAAAGAGGTTTTAAATACTTTGGAAAGTCTGCGACAGAATATTCCGGGAATTATAACCAGAACTACTTTTCTTACAGGATTTCCGGGCGAAACTGAAAAAGATTTTAATGAGCTTAAAAGTTTTGTAAAAGAATGGAAGTTTGAGAGGCTTGGTGTTTTTCCGTTTTACCCTGAACCTGACACTAAAGCGGCAACTATGGATAAACAGATACCCTTTGAGATAGCAAAACAGCGTGCTGAGGAGCTACAGAACATGCACACTGAAAACTCCTTATTTTTTAATTCGAAACTTGTAGATAAGGAATTTAATGTTATTATTGACTCAATGGCTGGTACTAGTGCAGTTGGAAGGACTTACATGGATTCTCCTGACATAGATAACACCGTAACAATCTCAGGATCGAAAAAACTTAAGCCTGGAGAATTCGCTCGCACTAGAATTAATGGATTTACAGCTTTTGAATTAAAAGGGAAATTGATTAAAAGTTAGGAATGATCAAAGATATGATGAATTTGCCGAATAAAATTACCGTGAGCAGAATAATTCTTGTTTTTATTGTTCTTATACTTGCAAATGTTTATTACAAATTCCCTCACCCGTATGATTATGCAATACAAGTAATTGCGGTTATTATTACAGCCATCGCCGCTATGACGGATCTGATAGACGGCTGGATAGCGAGAAAATATAATCTTGTAAGCGATTTTGGGAAGTTAATAGATCCTCTTGCAGATAAAATATTTGTTATGACAATATTTATAATTTTTGTCGAGACAGTTAATCCGGTTACACGGCATTCAATGCTTCCGGGCTGGGTTGTTGTTGTGGTTCTCGCGCGGGAGTTTTTGGTTACGGGGCTGCGTTCATTGGCAGCAGCTAAAGGAGATGTTATAGCGGCTGACAATCTTGGCAAGTTAAAAACTGCTACGCAAATGGGATTTTTTGTATTTGGCGGGTTTATATGGCTGAATATTCTTCCTCTTCAGGGGGCAATAAAGGTCATGTGGTGTATTTCTATGGGTATAGTTGCCATGATAACAATATACTCAGGGTTGGGCTATTTCATAAAGTACAGACACCTGTATCTAAACCCCTAAATAGAAGAAGAATTAAAGATAAGTATTTTTTTCGATATCTTCTACTCAGACTTAGCCGGAATAGTAGCGGAATAAAGGAGTTTGCCCGGATATTTATCAGTGTATTCGTAAACTCCGACCATATAAGAGCCATCGGTATTTTTCTCCGTTTCAACATATGTGCACTTTTTCGCGCGATCTATCCATGTTCCACTGTTTGCATATATTTTACCATTTTTCTTGATGAGTTCTGCTGCGTGCGTGTGACCAAATACTACAATTTGATGTTTATCATCTTTGTTGTCTATGTAAACTTTTAAAGCTGCTTTTGATAAAGCTCCCATGTCGCTTAGGACCGCTGTTGCTGCATCTACTTTTGTTGTTGGCCAATTTTCAAATAAATTAGAATATTTTTTATCAACATCTACTCCATTTATATCTTTAAAATTATCAAGTCCCTTCATTACAAAAATGATGGCCTCCAACTTTTTGTTACCTATATCCAGCAAAGGTATCGTTTTTAAATACACTAATATGAGTTTAAAAACAGTTTCATTTATACCCTTTAGAGAAGCATTAGAAGAACAGGTTTGGAGAATCTTCAGAGATTTTTTTTGAAGAATCTCTGGAGTTGTTATTATTCCTCCTCCATGTGCCGCTTTGTATGAAGCTGCCCTAGTAATAAAATGTCCTACAGGTAGGCTTTGTTGC
This sequence comes from bacterium, assembly GCA_021781705.1. GTDB lineage: Bacteria > Verrucomicrobiota > Lentisphaeria > Victivallales > GWF2-38-69 > JAJXWI01. The sequence goes on from JAJXWI010000014.1 coordinate 19,683, forward strand.
GTATCATCAGCAATATCAAAAACGTCGCGAGCATTAAATAAGCAATAGTCATGTCCATGTTCTGCGACTATTATACCATCTTCAGATTCATATTTACCAGTTCCCTGAAAGGTTCCTTCTATATAAACGATTCCGGGGATTATTTTTTGCAGAGTATCTTCAGTTAAAAGCATATCATGATTTCCTGGGACATATATTAATCGTCCATCAAGAGCTAACTGTTGGAACCCTTTGATAACAGGTGCATTTATTGGGTTTGTTTGTTCGTCTACACTTCCCATTTTTATAAACATATCATCGACATTTTTAGCCCCATGCAGAGGATCTTCGTCATACGGACAAACCCATCCGTCAAACAAATCTCCCAATATTACGATATTTTTTACATCTCTATCCTTTTCTACGTTCTCTAAAAATTTTGTAAGCAACTTTGAATTCTTGTTGAACCAGCCATAACAGCTATATTTTTTGTCTGGTGGAACAATGCTGCTGTAATCGCACATATGAATGTCGCTTATGAAGATTGTCTTGGTGCTCTCGTCTTCATCAGCCTTTAGGGGTGTTGCTAATAAAGATAGAATAATAGCAATTAATGCGAATGTTTTTTTAATCATAAACTTGACTCCGTGTTTATTTTGTTTCTTTAATATATGGGGGTGAGTATATCATTTTTTGGAAAATATTAAAGTATCTTTAAATCTTGAATCTATAGAAATGTATTTCATCCTAGCAGTTTGTCGGCCTTTGCCCCAAACTGCTAGATATTTATATAAAAACGCTCATTTTTCTCTCGGAAATTATTCTTAATGATACCGGATTAAGTATTCCTGAAGAAATTAAAAGCGCTTATTTATGCGCAGGAAAAACCATTTTATGAGCTAAAAGCAAGAGTTCACACTAAAATTTTATATGTATCAATGGAGAAATTTTATTAGCAGGATGTCGAGACGAAGTCCGACAGGCTGCTAGTAAAAACTATTTCAAAAGTTCACACTTGTCGCGGATCGTAGTATATCCTGGTAAAAGATTCAAGGGTATGAAAATATATCGAATGGCATTTTAGCCATGGACGGTGAGTCCGCAGAATAGGAAAAACTCATTCTGTCTTTTTTTAATTGCCTTATTCGATTTGTCAAAAAACAACGGAAGAGATTGTCTTACTTCTGTTATCCTAAAATATTACATGCTTTAATTTGAACTGAGACTTCTACAAGCTTGAACTCCGCTTTAGTTCTGTAATATTATAGCAAGATAATAATAGTTTTTCCAGTATAGGTTAAAAATGGATCAAAATTTTGAAAATGCTTCCCAAACAGGGACAATCCCGACAGTAGTAATAGTTGGTAGGCCAAATGTCGGAAAATCTGCACTTTTTAATGCCATTACAGGGAAAAGAATTGCTATTGTTCATGAGGAAAGCGGCGTAACCAGAGACAACATTCTCTGCCCTGTAAAATTCAAGAACCACTATTTTCAACTGATAGATACAGGCGGGTTGGGGCATGGTAAGCTTAAGGTCACTAAACATATTTCCTTCTTTGATACGGAGATAGCAAAACAGGTAAAAGTCGCAATAGATTCTGCTGATATTATACTTCAGGTAACAGACATAACTGCAGGAATCGCTCCGCTCGATGAAGAAGTAGCCAGAACAATCAGAAAATCAGGAAAAAAAACAATTCTTGTTGTAAACAAAGCAGACAACCCGAAAATGGAAGAATCCGTTTCAGAATTTACTCATCTGGGATTTGATGAAATTATCTGTGTTTCGTGTTTGCATAGGCGGGGGATAACAAGCCTTATGGAAACTTTCACGAAGTATTTGCCTGAGATCACCCCCGAGGAAGAAAAGCGGAGGATAATGATATCTGTCATAGGTCGGCCAAATGTCGGAAAATCCTCAATTATCAATAAGCTTCTTGGCGAAGAAAAAGCAATCGTAAGTAATATTGCGGGAACAACCCGGGACGCCGTCAATTCTCCGTTCGACATAAAAGTCGGAGAAGAAATTTTACCAATAACGTTGATCGATACTGCAGGGCTCAGAAAACAAGGCAGAGCAGACAGTGCTGTAGAAATTTTCAGTATCATGAGGGCAAAAGATGCTATTGATCGTTCGGATATAGTAATCCTGGTAATTGAAGCGGCTGAAATGGGAGCCACCGCACAAGACGCTCACATTGGAAGGTTAATTAGTGATGCAGGAAAAGGTTGTATTATAATAGCCAACAAATGGGATAATTGCAGCGGGCTACAACAAAAAAAAGTAATCGACGAAATAAAGAGAACTATCCCATTCCTGACATATGCGCCAATTGTTTTTACCTGTGCTGTTAGCGGCTATAATTTTAAAAACATATTAACGGAAATAAAAGATGTTAACGAGCAGTATAAAGTAAAGATACCCACTTCTGCACTGAATAAAGTCATTTCTGACATCATGGAACACACATCTCCTCCATGCATCAAAAACAGGTTCTTCAAGATTTATTACGGAACTATGATATCAAGCAGACCACCGCTATTTTCACTTTTTGTAAATGATCCAAAAATATGCCCGAATCACTATCTTAACTATCTAAAAAATAGCATCAGGAAAGCTTTCGGATTCAAAGGTCTTCCTATTCATCTAAAATTGACCAAGCGAAAAAAGCCGAACGAAAATAATTAATGCAGCTCAGACTCTTCCGTTCTCCCCCGCTTGCGAGCAGAACGATATAGCCCAGACGGCAATATAATTTTATTCGACCCAATCTATAATTTTTTCTTGACCTTGCCAGGTGTGTCTAGCGTATCATTTTATTACTTTCGAATATCTATTTGGAATTAACCTGGCTTCCTAGGGAATTTTTGATTTTGAGGCTGTTTCATATGGAGGTTTTGAGAGGAAACCGCGCCGATAATTCTACCCTTAGGTCATTGTTAGAAAATCTGAAACGGCGGTTTGTCTTTAAAAAAGCAGTCTTTGTATTTGATGGGGGGATGAGCAGTTATTTGAATTTAGAACAAATAACTGCGGAAGAGATGGATTATGTTACCCGCCTTTCCTCATCAACTTTGCAGTCATTGATTAAAGATTTGCCGCACGATAACCAACCTGAATTATGTGGTCGCAACTAGCTAATTGAATTTGAAGTAAACGCAACTCGATATGTTGTGGCTGGAAGCGAATTTCGCCGACATTGCGATCACGAACGCCGTACGGCCAGAATTGCCGAAGGGATTGACGCCTTAAGCAAAATATCAGCCGTTAATCGCAAGAGTTTTAACACTCAAAAGCTATCTAGCCAGGTCGGGCGAAAACTGCTTACATTAAAAGCGCATAAATATTTTGAATATCACATCAAGTCAAATGGAAAATTGGAGTGGAATTTAAAGTCCGATGTCATTGAACAGGAATCACGCCTGGCTGGCTGGTATGTGCTTTCTACTTCTATTTCTACCCAAATGGCTCCAAAAGAATGTATTTTTAAATGTTATCGTAGTTTACTGGAAGGTGAAAGCGCTTTTCGACAGATTAAAACTTATCTTAAAATGTATCCCGTCTTTCATTATCGTCCCGACAGAGTGCGTAATCATATTCGTATCTGTTTTCTTTCTTACTGGATAAACGCTAGACTTGGAATTGAATGGCCTGGACGTGGCGAACATCGTGAAGTACCGTTGATCCTCTCAGAACTTCAACAAATCAAGATTAAAAAATTACGGCTTGGTAAAAAAAACAGTAAAAACACTTATTGCAGATATTCCAAAGAAACTAAAAAAACTGTTGGAAAAATTAGACCTGATTCATATCTTTGATACCGTACCGAAGCGGGGTTTGTAGACAGAAAATTTTTGGAAAGGTATCGATTTTGAGCCTAATTTTGTCTCACTCTTTAGGAACTTAGGTTAGTACACCATAAAACCTGCAAAATCAGGATAGTCAGAAAACCAGCATTAGCTTTATAGGCAAAACATGATATTACATCACATAAATAGTTTATTTTGAACAAAAGAGAATAATCCTCGCAGGATAGTAACTTAAAAAATGCTGGCAAAATTGCAAACCCGCACAAAAGAAGCAAGGTATGGCTTAACGAAAATTTAATAATCACCAAATAAAAAAGATGAAAGTCAGAGATCCCAAAAAGCTATGAAAATGAAATTTATTGAAATATCCATGTTTAAAGGACTATTTACAGTGTGTGTGTTATTGCTAACCTTGAATTGTTATCAGCTATACGGAGACAATGTTCGAGTTTACTATGATGCTCATGATAAGAGTGTAAAAGTACATAGAACACAAAACCGATCAGGGATCACTGTTGAAACTGTTTCAGTTGATTTGACTGATGTGCAAACATGGGAGGCTGCAAAGAAAATTTTCGCAGAAGTACGAAAAAATGTGTGGCAAATTAATTTATATATTGATCTGCAGTTCTATCATAATGATAAGATATATAATCCTAATTTAGTACATCCTGATAGGTTAAAGAGAATAATTAGTGAAGAAAATTCTCAACAGGAAGGCGAAGCCTTTTTTTGCTTAGGAGATTTGTTTTATAAACTAAAGAGTGAAGGTGCTGAAGCATGTTACAATCAAGCGATATTCGCAGCAAATTGTGCAAAAGATCCCTCACTAGCAGCTAAGGTTTTTTATAATTTAGGAGTTTTTTATGAGGAACAAGGCAAGCTTGAAGAGACTGAGAGATGTTACCAGAGTGCGGTAGATGCGGCAATGGGTGCAAAAAATCTTTCACTAAAGGCTAGGGCTTTTTTAAATTTAGGAAATTTGTATAATGAACAAGATAAACTTGAAGATGCTGGAAAATGTTATCAGAATGTGATAGGGGCAGCAAAGGCTGTAAAAGATCCTTCTATGGCTGTTAGGGATCTTGTTAGTTTGGGAGATTTGTTTAAGCAGCAAGGCAAACTTGAAGATGCTGGAAAATGTTACCAGAGAGTGATAGATGCAGCAAGGGCTGCAAATAATCCTTCCTTAGAAGCTAAGGCTTCCTCAGTATTAGAAAATTTGCATAAATTAAGTAATTTGAAACCCGAAACTTTAGGTAATTAAACTAAATAACCAACCAATAAAAGAGGAGAAAGTTTGTGCCTAAAAGTGTGTTTGTTTTAGTTGTCTTGTCACTAGCGTATATAGTGATTGGGGTGTCTGTGTTGAATGCCAAAGATATCAGTTATTTGCCATATAATGCGGAACCAGAACTTAGTAAGTCTGGCGAATATAATAAAATCGAAAGAGACAGTGACATTATATATTTACCCAAAGTTGCGTTTGGCACGGATTTTGGAGGAATAGAAAAAGGAAAAGTAAAAAGCATATTGTTAGGCGCTATCAAAGATGGGTTTAGAGTATTTGACACTGCGACTCAATATGAAACAGCCTGTATTCTTGCTGAAGCTATAAAAGATTCTGAGATACCGCGTGAAAAGTTTTTTATTATTTATAAATATTGTATGATTCCTAGTATTTTAGTAGATAATGACACTAAGCAATTGGAGCACGTAGATGTATTAATGGATCATTTTGCTGATAAGCCGGATGATAAATGTCTAAAATATATCAAGAGCCAAATAGACGATAAGAAAATTGCTTTTTTCGGTGTTAGCAATATAACTATCTTTCAAATTCCAGATTATACCCAAAAGGGTTTTCCCAAGATTTCTTTTGTGCAAAATCAATTTAATCCTTTCAGAGAGGATGTAATGATGCGTGGCTATTGTAAAGAAAACAAAATAATATATATGGGATATGCTATTTTAGGCGGTGGAGATGGAGCCTGTGGGCACTATTATAGTTATGGGAAGTTGCAATCACAATTGGAGGCCCTAGCCCTTGCCTATAAAGACGCTAGCAAAGGTGCTATTTTAACCACACAACAGCTTCTTTTGGCTTGGGCGTATTCACAAATAGAAATGTTAATTGTCAGATCATCTGATGCTAAAAGAATTGAACAGAATAAAGAAGGACATATCAGAAAAAATGTGCGAGATGTACATAGTCTGTTTGGGGAAAAAGCTTATGACAACATGGTCACTTATTCTAGATCTTGTGTTTATTCCGAAGAAAAAATGAAAATAATAGAAAAAAAAGAAGGATTGGTTGCAAGGGCTTTTTTCTATTACTTAGGGAAAAATGAAAGAGATCCTTTTGAGGTTACAGGGAAATTTAAATTCTTTTTAGATTTTCTTTCAAACAACAGGAATATCATCGAAAGAATGAATGATTATGCGCACATGTTGGAAGGCACATATTGTAAATCTGAAAAAATAAAAAAGTCAATGATTGAAAAATGGCCAGAGTCTTTATTGAAAAAGCTGACAGAGTGCGAAACGCCAGATTATGAAACTATTCATATCTTTAGTAAGGTAATGGAGTTTCTTTACAAAGTGGAAGAGGAAAAAAAGGATTATGATATCAGTAGAATAAAAATAAAAAACGAGCTGTGTGGGCTTGTTTTTGAGACAAAAGAAAAAATACTTCAATACTGTCTGCGTGGCTTTACGTTACCGATGAGACATTCCAGCATGAAAGAGGTAGAAGATAAAGTCTCTTGTCTTGATAAGGAATTAAGGCAAGCTACATTTTATTAAATGGATATTCCAATTCACATTTTCAAAGGTTTTTGCTGGAACGAATTAATAAGTCATGATCATTGCATATTTTTACGAGCATTGAGTTTATAAATCTTTTAACTTTTCTGTATTCGGGAGCCATCTCTCCAGCACAATCAACGCATACAAAAAAATCAAGGGATAGGTGAGACGGCTCTTTGAATTCCACAGTCAGACTTTTAAAATATGCTTCTGAAAATTGCTTATTATTTAAAATGAGTCCTGATAATTCTTTCTTTACAATATCTCCAAGCTCGAAAATGTTTTTCTGATGTTTGTACCCTATTGCCAGCACCATATTCAGTTGAAATCCATTGGAATAATTCAGGGGTTTAAGCGAAAAATATTCCTGGATTGTGTAAGATGTCTGCAAAGTCGGAGATATTGAAATTACTACATTTTCTGGTGTCTGAATTTTAATTCGCCCGTAAATATTGTTTGAAAGCATAACGAAATCACCTGTTTTTGATGGAAACAATTGTTCATTTTTAACAAGTGGTCTTGAGTGCAAGTTCACAACTTCGCGTACAGATAAAAATATAGTGGGGGTGTCAAGATATTCATTTTCAAGCTGAATTACCATTCCCACTTTTTTCACAATCCAAGGGCAATTTTCCCAGACGATCCTCTGGCCTTCTTTAATTGCCCCCAAATTCAAAGCCAATTTTATTTCTGCTAAAAATTTTGGAAGATATTTTTTTAGAGACCAGACAATGCCGATTAAAATCAAAACTGCAAGTGTAAAAAGAAACCAGTCATTCAAGACAAAAAGAGTAGTTATACTGGCGCATATAGAAATTACGCCTGTGATTACGCCATATAGCGCATTAAAAGTTTTTTTAAGATTCTTCTGATCCTTAGTAAAAAAATTTAAGCCTTGTATTCTTTTTTTAAACCATGTAAGGACAAAAAATGCAAGGGAACCAATAAAGATAGCTGTTAATAAATTTATACCTTTTGTCGAGAAAAACTTCTTAACCGTATCTGAAACTGCAACAATAAAAGATGTTTTACCCTTGAGTTCTTTAGCAAGATCATTTTTGTATATATTTCTAAGAACCCTATTTTCATCGATGTACCTCTGGATCATCTGTTTTGAAGTTTCTATATTCTTCCGAATACCATCTAGTTGACTCAATGATTCAATTTTTTCTATATTTTGAACAGCCTTCTCTGCTTGAGCTATCTTGTCTTTCATCCTTTCGATATCATAACGAAGCTTTTCAATTTTTCTTGGTTTTTTAGTAGCCATTTTGATGGAATCAATGAACGGAATTAAAAGATCTTGCAGCTCCTTTAATGCGTCCCTTCCTTTTTGCTTTGACAGATCTTCTTCTTCTTCAACGAATAAATTTTCATCCCCGACAGTGTTTGCAAAAAACATTTTCATCGTATTAAGTTTTCGAGTCAAGCCGGCAATTTCTGTCTTTATTTTCCCTTTCTCATTTTCATCATGCTCCACCTTAAGCTCATTGTTTTTCGCATTTACTTGTAACGCAAGATAATTTATTGAAGCATCCAAGGAAGTAAGGTCAGAATACTTTTTTTTGGCAAATTGTTCAGCAGATTGAGGTTCTTCCGCAAAGCAAAGAGCCGAGACGAATAACACTGAAGCCACAAACGCATAAAATTTGATTTTCATATTTGCTCCATATTTATACTAAAAACAGATTGAGTTTTTGACATTTTTGTAAAGTGACACAGTTCTCCGGCAATATCAACAGATCCGATTATTTTTATGGCTGGTTTTAGATATTCTTCTCATAATGAATATTAGTCTAACTTTCTGAAAAAAATCACATTTTGAGTATAATTTGTCCAATTGAAGGTGAAAGTGCTTTTCGCCAGGTCAAAACTTACTTGAAAAATTAAACCTTCCCAATAATAGTATTCTCGTTGTTGCAAAGAATGCACCTTTTCAACCTTTAGCTCTTTATAACGACATTCCGCTGATAAACATCTTATAAATAGCCCGTTTATATATGCAGTCAAATTATATTAACACAGTTCTTATATATCCGAAAGTCGGGGATGAAGCGTATGCAGTTCCGCACATGCCTCTTTCTGTGCTCTCCGTGGCATCTGCCGTGCAACAAAAAGGGTACAGTGTAAAAATAATTGACCAAAGAGTTGAGGGTGACTGGAAGAAGGCAATAACAGATTCTATTTCTGGATCTCTGCTGTGTTTCGGGATAAGCTCAATGACCGGGCCGCAGATCGGGCACGCAATTGAGATTGCAAAATATATTCGTGAGATTGCCTCTGACATTCCGATAGTGTGGGGTGGCGTGCACGCATCCATTTTACCGGAACAGACTCTTCAAAGTTATCTTGTTGATATTGTTGTTATAAAAGAAGGGGAAGAGGCATTTTTCGAGGTTCTATCAGCATTGAAAAACAAATCCGAACTCAAGTGTATAAAGGGCGTTGGGTTTAAAGACTCTAAGGGAACCATACATATCAACAGGGCAGGAGCATTTTGTGATTTGAACAAATATGCATTTCTTGATTATTCTCTTCTAGATATAAAGGAATACCAGAAACAAGGACAAGAAAGAGTTCCTCGAGCAGCATCAGTCAGTTTATACACAAGCCGAGGGTGCCCTTTCAAATGCACTTTTTGTTACAATAATTCTTTTCATGACAGTACATGGCGAGGGCAATCGGTAGATACTGTCATTAATAGTTTATCCAGACTGCATAATCAGGGGATAAAAAACATAATACTGTGCGATGAATATTTCTTTCAGGACATTGAAAGAGCAAGGAGTATTTGCCAGGCGCTGACGGATCGAGAAATGCAGTTTCGATTTTTCTATGCAAACTGCCGCCTAGACCAGATTCTCAAAATGAAAGAGGAGGACATCCAATTGTTTCATAAATCCGGGTTTAAAGATTTTTTTGTAGGAATCGAGTCTGGTTCCTTAAAGATGCTTAAGTCTATCAGCAAAGGAATTACGGATACTAGCAATATAGAAAAAGCAGCAGCTAAGCTTGTAAGATCAGGAATGTCTATACAGTTTTCCTTTATGCTTGGCCTGCCGGAAGAATCAATTGAAGATATGAAACAAACCCTGAAATTGATGGTCGAACTTCTCAAGAAATTTCCATCTTGCTTTGTTCCTGGTGCAGGTAAATTCATTCCTTTTCCGGGAACTGAAGCATATAATAAGACCGTTGAGTTAGGCTGGCATCCCCCGAAATATTTTGAAGAGTGGAAGGAGATTACGAAAGTAAATCAGAAAGAGTGGCTTGGAGATAAAGTAGGGACGTGTGCCGAGTCGGCGCTATTCTTGACATCTTCGTTTGATACGAAAATTAACCCCAGAGCTAATAATCTTCTTGAAATGATACGCAAACTTTATTCTAAAATAGCCAGATGGAAAGCGAAACACGGATATATTGAATTCGTTCCTGAATATTATATTATGAAGTCTCATTTGGGGAAGATATTTAAAAAAAAGAGAAAATAGGAATATGAGTTAATTGCAAAAAAAGGCCGAGGTTTTTATGAAGATATTGTCAGGGAAGAAAATAGTATTGGGCGTTTCCGGAGGAATAGCCGCGTATAAGGCTGCGGAGCTGGTCAGGCTGTTTAAAAAAATGGAGTGTGAAGTAAAGGTAATAATGACAGATGCCGCAAAGGAATTTGTTCAGCCTCTCACTTTTCAGTCCTTGTCAGGCAATGTTGTTTATGACAAGATGTTTGATCAGAATATGGAGCTCAATATCGGGCATATATCTCTAGCGCGCTGGGCTGATCTAATTGTGATTGCTCCAGCCACCGCCAATATCATCGGAAAACTGTCAAACGGAATTGCTGACGATCTTCTTAGCACGGTCTGTATGGCATTCATGGGGAATATTGCGGTAGTTCCGGCAATGAACGAAGTGATGTGGAAGAACAGGGCGGTTCAAAAAAATATAACGGAACTCAAGTCCTGGGGCTGGTACATTCTTGGGCCGGCGGAGGGCTATCAGGCGTGCGGCGAAACAGGCCTTGGCAGGATGGTAGAGCCATCCGAAATAATCGAACATGTTGAGAAAATATTTTCCCCGAAGATTTTTAACGGCATAAATATCATGATCACTGCAGGTCCGACAAGAGAGTCCATCGATCCGGCAAGATTTATTTCAAATGAAAGTTCGGGAAAAATGGGATTCGCCGTAGCCGAAGCTGCCTGCAGGTTGGGGGCAAAAACGCTTCTCATTTCCGGTCCAACTGCCATTCAAGACCCGACAGGCGTAAATGTCGTAAAAGTAATCTCGGCGGAAGAGATGCATAAGGCTGTCATTAGCAATATCAAAGGTGTTGACATATTCATAAGTGTGGCGGCTGTGGCGGATTATAAACCCGAGAAAGTTTCTGACCAAAAAATAAAGAGAAATGCTGAAACAATTGAGCTTAAACTTGTCAGAAATCCTGACATTCTGAGAAGCGTAGCATCTTTGAAGAAACCTCCGTTTACAGTAGGGTTTTCGGCAGAAACCGAAAACATTTTGAAGAACGCTTCCAAGAAACTTACCGATAAGAAAATTGACATGATAGCTGCAAATCTTGTCGGAGGCGGTAATGGGTTTAATTCCGAACAAAACGAACTTATTGTTATCTCCAAAAACGGCAGCCCAAAGAAGTTAAGCCTTAAAAACAAAACTGCTTTAGCTTATGAACTTCTTTCCTTCATCAGTCAACAGTATAGTAAAAATGAAAAACTTTAGTCTATAGACGCAGTGGCTATCGATATCTCTACTCTCAAAAAATTACACATTGTATATAAAAATGCTTTTCCCATTAGGCGTCAGGATTTAATACTACTTTGTTTTTACTGTTGGGATTCCAGACTGCACAGTTTCTTTTGTTATTATGCATTCAGAAACATCTTCCCTTGAAGGCACAGTATACATAATTTCGAGCATTAGATCCTCTATTATAGCCCTAAGGCCTCTGGCGCCAGTTCCTTTTTTAACTGCTTTTTCTGCAAGCGCTCTTATGGCGTTTGGTTCAAATGTCAATTTAACATTTTCCATTTCCATAAGTTTCTGATATTGTTTTATAAGCGCGTTTTTAGGTTCTGTCAATATTTTAACGAGGTCGTCTTCTTTTAGTTTTTCAAGGGACGAAACCACGGGAAGCCTTCCTATGAATTCAGGAATAAGCCCGAACTTTATAAGGTCTTCCGGTTCTGTAAGATTGAGAATATGGTCTGTGTCGAGCAGTTCTCTTTCTTTCAATTTTTCTTCAGAAAGACTGAATCCTAGAACTTGGTTTCCTACTCTTCTTTTTATTATTTTGTCGAGGCCTACAAAAGCTCCTCCGCATATAAAAAGAATATTTGTAGTATCTACTTTCAGGAATTCCTGATGAGGATGTTTTCTTCCTCCCTTGGGCGGAACATTTGAAACCGTTCCTTCAAGAATTTTTAAAAGAGCTTGCTGTACGCCTTCTCCCGAAACATCTCTTGTGATTGAGACATTTTCATTTTTCCTGGCAATTTTGTCAATTTCGTCGACATAGATTATCCCGACCTGCGCTTTTTCTATGTCATAATCAGCAGCCTGAACAAGGCGTAAAATAATATTTTCTACGTCTTCACCTACATACCCGGCTTCTGTCAGCGGAGTTGCTTCGCATAACGTAAAGGGAACGTCCAATATTCTTGCGAGGGTTTTTGCCAGAAGGGTTTTTCCTGTCCCTGTAGGTCCCAGTAAAAGAACATTGCTTTTTTCGATTTCTATTCCGTCAGAGATTGTTTTTATCCCTTCTTTGGCTTTTGTCCTATTAATTTGTAATCTCTTGTAATGATTATGGACGGCTACGGATAGACTTTTTTTAGCCCGTTCCTGACCTATTACATAATAGTCAAGAACTTTTTTTATTTCTGTCGGCTTTGGAACGTTGAGCTTGGAAATGAATGAATTGGATGTTTCCAAAGGAGCCGTTTCCCCTTTGTCGAATATATTAAGGCAGACTTCCGAACAATTTTTGCATATATTGGCCTTTGACGGGCTGGAAACAAGCTGCCCTACCTGATCGGGGGTTCCCCCGCAGAACGAGCACCTTGGAATTCCATCGTTTCCTTTTTTTGGAGTCATAACAGTTTTATCCCTTAGCTATTTTTGTATGCGAAACTAGAACGGAATCAACTATGCCATAGCTTTTTGACTCTTCTGCGGACATGAAGAAATCGCGCTCGGTATCTTTTTCTATTCTTGAAAGTTCCTGATTAGTGTGGTTTGCAATTATTTGGTTCAGAACTGCCCTTGTTCTTAAAATTTCTTGAGCTTGAATGCTTATGTCTGCGGCAGTTCCTTCGGCGCCTCCCCATGGCTGGTGAATCATTATTCTTGAATGTGGAAGCGCAAATCTTTTACCTTTTGCTCCTGCGCATAAAAGCACAGCGCCCATGCTTGCGGCTTGTCCAACGCAATACGTTTTTATGTCACAGCTAAGAATTTGCATGGTATCATAAATTGCCATGCCTGCGGTAACAGATCCACCGGGGCTGTTTATATACATATCAATATCCTTCTTAGGATCTTCCGATTGTAGATAGAGAAGTTGAGCCACGATTAAATTCGCAATTTGATCGTCAACTGGTGTTCCAAGAAGTATGATTCTATCCTTCAAGAGTCTGGAATATATGTCATATCCCCTCTCTCCATGGCCAGTTTGTTCTACGACCATTGGTACTAGTACTGACATTGTTCGCCTCCTAACTTATGCGGTTTTAGTGATGTATTCGGTATTCGCATTTTCAACAATAAAATCGGTAACTTTATTCATAAGTACGTCATCAAATACTTGGTTTATGCTACCGGAAGAAACAAGTTTCTTTTTAAGATCATCAGCCTTGTATCCATAATAATAGCTCATGGATTCAATGTGTTTTTCTACTTCGTGTTCCTCAATATCAATGTTCTCGATCTTTCCTATCTTTCTGAGAAGCAGGAAGTTTCTCAATCTCTTTATAGCTTTTTCTTTAGCTTCATTCATGAAAGCTTCTCTATTTTCTTCCAGCTCTTTTGTTGTTTGTGCCTGGTCTTTCGACTGACTCATTTTTTCATTTACGATTATGTTTAGCTCGGTTGCAGTTGCATCCTGAAGCATATCCGGAGGAACAGGGAAGGTCAAGTTTTTTGTGAGAGCTTCAATAACTTTTGTCCTCTTTGCAAAATTATCATTGTTTTCAGTCTCTTTGTCGAGCTGTTTTTTTATTCTTTCTTTGATCTCATCTATAGACTTAAGGCCAAGCTTCTTGCAGAGTTCTTCGTCTGAAGAGATTATGGATTTTCTTTGTACTTCAATGACTTTTATGTCATAATTAACAACTTTTCCGGCAAGCGCGGCTTCATCATAATTTGCCGGAAATTCTGCTTTGAACTTTATCTCATCATTGTTTTTTGCTCCGATAACGGCTTTGTCTACTCCGGGAATCATGTTGTTACTGTTAACCCAGAAATAATTCATATCGGATTTAACCATCCGTTTTACGTTATCTTTTGCGTCTTCAGGCAATACAGCGTCAGAAGTATATGATACTTTTAGCATATCGCCTTCTTTTGCGCCATCTTCCACTTTTTCAAACTTTCCATATACGTCTCTGAAGTATTTTATTCTGTCCTCGATCTGAGACTCATTAATTTCATTTTTTTCTACTTGAACTGCGATTCCCTTATATGTGGGAAGGTCAAATTCAGGCGCGACATTAAACCTGACCGCAAATGCGAAATCACTACCAAGTTTGAGTTCCGGGCTTTTGTCCTTGGCAAAAGAATAGGTCAATACTTCTTCTTTTTCTTCTCCAGTGAACTTTTTGATAGAAACAGAAATGAGTTCCTTAAGAGTTTCTTCTTCAATGCTCTTTTTATGAGAGGATTTGATTATTGAAATAGGGGCTTTGCCCGGCCTAAAACCATCCATTTTGGCATGTTTAGCAAATTCCTTAGCTATCTTATCATAAGACTGAGATACCTTATCCGCAGGAATTGTATAGTCTACCTGGAGGAGGCACGGCTCAAGTGTTTTCTTTTCAATTTTCACAGAATCTGAAATCAAAGTTTCCATAAGATTCATAAGTAATAACCTTTCTTTTAATAAGTAAAATATTAATTCTAAATACAATTTTGACAAACGAAAGCTAGTTAACTTAGCCTAAACTTATTTTTTTTCTACATGAGTTTTAAATTTTCTTAGATCGTTGGGGCTGATCCGCAATCGGGCAGTGAGCTTTTTTTTAAGAAAAGTAGGATCATGCAGTGGCTGAACAGCTGGGGTGCCGGTAATCTGTAAAGATGCGGGCAACATCGCTGTCTGAGTTCCTGCAAATGTTATTCAATAGGCTGCAAGAAACACATTGAATATCAATTCTTCAATTTTGAGCAACGTTAAGAATGTAGATGAGAAAGATATGAAAAAATATGTATTAATCACTATCACCGACAATAGTGACCCGAACAACCCAAAAACAGTCGAGTTTATGACCCTCATGCATGATAGACGAGGCGGTGATTCTGAGAAAGATTGGCTTGGCAATTGTAACCATACTGGATGGAGTTGGTGGTAATGTACCCGCATTCTAGCACGTTTATTTGGGTCCCATTCTCTAAGTTTGTCGGCGACATTCAGGCTGTTTGAGCCCACTTAATTTTTGTTCAAGAAAAAACATTGCCAAAATTGGTGGTCAAAACTTGGTTTTGGAAGATCTCCGAACTTAAAACGCTCTTTGTCAGTCATATTGGATAGGTTTTTCAAAAAACACCATCTTGAATGATTAAGGGCTGGAGGATTTTTCCTTGTCTCGCGTTGCCGGAGGTAGCGTCTCCCGCCGCGAGAATGAGCCTATAAAGCTCGGCGGAACAGTTCAATCGTAGAGCCCGTGATGTTAACTTCTCTTACTCCATATGTTTATTTGGGAAAAGAACCATTTTAAAGATCCTTCAAAAATCGTATGTGTGTGGCATTTTTTGTACATGCACTTTTAATCTCTCGATCTCTTGAGGCATTCCTTTAGGTAAGTCGACTATCTCTCCATCCGGATTTAAATTACTTTTTGCTATATTAAGTAAAATCCATTTTTCGAGCGGAGTAAGAGAATTATATTGTGTATTCAACCCTTCATCAATATTCGTAAGTAGATTTTGCAATATCTTATCACCATTACGAATCCTTATAGAATATCTGGCTTTTTCCCTACTAGAGCTCGAAGTCAAAAAAGCAATTTTTGCACCATTTGGGTCTTCTTCTACACTAGTTTTTTCAAATGTTAAAAATCCTTTAAACCAGAGGCTCATTTGCTTATCGGATTCAAGTAGTACTCCAAACCATCTTGCTTTATCGAAAATAGTACGATCCAACCCATTATCGTCTGTTTTATTTTCGCTTCTGTTTATTTCATCAAGTATGTTATTAAACTTAGCTTTACATTCTTCATATTTTCCCAGCTCGTATAATAAAATCCCCTCTAGACGATCTTGAGCGTGTGTTGCATAATAAGTGGGATAGTAAGCGAGTACTTTTTCGAGGAAGCTTCTTAACAAAGCTTGTCTACTGTTTCCTTCTGCTCTTTTGTATTGGCCTGTAGCTTTATATGCCTCAAGAATTTCAAAGTAATAATTTGCAGGTAAAGGATAACGTGGAGCTATAGTATCAAAAATATTCATCCAATAATCAACACTTAAAAGGTATTCTCCGCGTGCAAAAGACAAGCGGGCTTGTGCAATTTTTTCACATAACTTAAAAGCAGCTCCAGCATCAATCACTCCACACCCATACCACCCAGGCTCTTCACCTTCTTCAAATACCGCTTTCTTGTAAGCCGTTGCTTTCATCGATACAGCAATATCCTCCGGATTTAAAAAAACTGCAGTTTTTCTGTATTGGTTTAAGCGAAGATAAACCGATGCTACAGCCGGAGAAGAGAAAGAGGTTCCTTCCACTTCTACAAGTTCAAAAGCAATCTCTGGTAGTATTTGTGTTCCATCACTACCTCTATGAATATGCATGATACCCTCTTCAAAAATACCATTTACTTTATCTGGGGCGAATCCTGGCCTCTGAGGAGCTATCTTAAGTCTTTCTCGTGGATCTATATGCATCTCCCCAGTCATAAACTCCAATTTCAGAGTACCAAGATTCTGGTGGAAGCCTAATATTTTCTTGCCAATAGATGTGTAAAGCCTGGCATCTCCAAGCTTCTTTAATTCTTCTTCTATCTCTTTTAGCATCTGTTTTTTCGCTGCGTTATTTTTATAGTTCGCCAGATAAAGCTGTTGTTCTTCTAATTGAGTAAGCAATGGAGAAATTCTAGCGGTAAGTTCAGGATTATTTGCTAGTTCTAGTGCATTCTGAAGATCTTGCGTCCAATTACGTATAAACTTAGGCGCATCACATGCCACGCGAAATTCATGTAATTCTTTTTTGCGATCCTCGATCGATAGGAATTTTTCAACTTTGATTTTATATGGTCCTACAACAAGAAATTTGGAATAATCATTTTCAGATTTGGCTCGTCCTGAGTGCTCGGCAAAAGTAACATCCTTACGTGCAAATATTTCTGATTTATAATCAAAACCACCAACAATAAACAGTAATTCAGGGTGTTTAGTTGTTTCAGCTCTTTCACAAATACTTTTTAAGACTTTACCATCAATCTCTTCTTTATCGTTTCCAGCTGCTATAAAAACAGGAATACCTTTGTCAAGCGCATACTCAATCCCTTCAAGAAAGGCATAAGTTGCCTTTCCCTCACGACGCTTTGAAGATGGCCTGGATGACGAACGTTTATCTTTATCTAATGACATAATAGACAAATTGATAGCATCTGCTCCATTTCTTATGGCAAATTTAATTGCATCGGGAATATCTACCAATATGGCATCTGCAATTTTTATTTGGTCAGATCCTAAAAATACTTTCGCGTCAGGAGCTAACCCCGCGTGCTTGCTTACCGCCACTTGAGCAACCATCACGCCATGACTTCCTTCAACATCATCTGCATTTATTATGCTGCTGGTATCATTAACTACTTTTCCCTGAAGACTGCCTGGTAAATGTTTACCTACACCAGAATCAACAACCCCAAGAATTTGACCGCTTCCCTTCAAATTCATCTTATCTAAGGAATTTAGATTCAATCCATCCTTAGCTGGATAAGCAAGAAGATCTAGAATTTCCCATTTTCCTTTTCTGGCTATCCCTTGACTGGCTATCCCTTGAAATGATACAAAAAATAAAGCTAAAAAAGAAATAGTATAAATAATAAATGATTTGTAATGGTTCATGATATTTTTACCTTAGTTGAAGTTTACCCAAAAGAGTAGTGCCTGATTCCGTAACAGTCTTTATTCATCACGCTTCACTCTGAAAATGCTTAAAAAAGTGTACCGCAACAATAGGGGTATTGCAAATTTTGAGGGATTTTTTTTCGTGTTTTTGTTCTTTGTCTCCTCAATTCTTGTCCAAAATTCGGCTTTTTCAGACAAAAACAGTTTATGCGTCCAAACAAAATTTGTGTTATTTGAAAATAAGAATACATTAATCAGTTCGGTTAGTATAATTAGGCCTTCCATAGGATAAGGTATTCACTTTTGAGTTTTAACCTGCCTTTAGGTCTGATAAAATGCCGGCATTTTTAAAAAAAAGGTCTAATTTGGTTTTAAGTTTTAAGTGTCAGGTTTTAAGGCACATAAAACCCGATGATTATTTTTAAAGACTAAAACTTAACACCTAAAACCTGAAACCATTAATATTTTATAAGTTGGGTGAACTATGCACAGATACAGAACACATTATTGCGGGAGAGCTGGAGAAACTGATATTGGCAAACAGGTTAAGGTATCAGGCTGGGTACATAGCGTAAGGGACCATGGCGGAATTATCTTCATAGACTTGCGTGATTATACCGGACTGTTACAGGTGGTTATTGATCCCAAGATGGACTTTTACAAGTCTTTGGAAAGCTGGAGACTTGAGACAGTTCTTTGTTTTATAGGAACAATTGTAGCCAGAGATAAGGAGACCATTAATCCTAAACTTTCTACGGGCGAGATAGAAATGGTTGCTGAAACCATGGAAGTTCTTGGCGAAGCTGAAGTAATTCCTTTCCAGATAGCGAAAGATGATGGCGCCCCTGAACACTTAAGGCTTAAGTATCGTTTTCTGGATCTCCGCCGCGAAAAACTGCGCAACAATATTTTTCTCAGAGGCCAGGTGATAGCTGAAATAAGAAAAAAAATGATAGATATGGGATTCTTTGAGTTCCAGACTCCAATTCTCACTAGCAGTTCTCCTGAAGGCGCAAGGGACTATCTTGTTCCGAGCAGGCTGCATCCAGGGAAATTTTACGCGCTGCCACAGGCTCCTCAGCAGTTCAAACAACTTTTAATGGTTGCAGGTTTCGACAGATATTTCCAGATAGCTCCGTGTTTTAGAGATGAAGATGCAAGGGCCGACAGGTCTCCCGGAGAGTTCTACCAGCTTGACGTTGAAATGAGTTTTGTAACCCAGGACGATGTTTTTGCGGCTATGGAAAATCTGATGACTCATATATTTGGGAAATTTTCAACAAAAAATGTTACGGAAGCTCCGTTTCCTAGAGTTACTTATAAAGATGCTATGCTCAAATATGGCTGCGATAAACCAGATTTGAGGAACCCTCTTGTAATTGTTGATGTCGGCGAAATTTTTACCAACAGCGCATTTAATGCTTTTGCCGATGTGGTGAAGAAGGGCGGTGTTGTTCGAGCTATCAAAGTTCCAGGAATATCTTCACAGCCCCGTAAGTTCTTTGACGACATGGTGAAGTTTGCACAGGAGGTCGGATCAAAAGGGCTGGGCTATATAGTATTTGAAGAGGGGCAGATAAAGAGCCCTATCGCAAAGTTCCTATCTGAAGAAGAAATTTCAAAAATAAAAATAGCAGGCGATATTCAAAATGGCGACGTGATATTCTTTGTCGCCGATAAGGAAGCTAAAACATGCGAAATAGCCGGCAAGGTGAGAACAGAGCTTGCCAACAGGCTAAACCTTATAAAGAAAGACTGCTTCAAATTCTGTTGGATAGTGGACTTTCCAATGTTTGAACTTGACCCTGAAACCAATAGTATTACTTTCAGCCATAATCCATTTTCTATGCCTCAGGGCGGAATGGAAGCGCTTACAGGCAAGAATCCTCTGGATATCAAAGCATTCCAGTATGATATAGTCTGTAACGGCGTGGAGCTCTCCAGCGGCGCCATAAGAAATCACAAGCCTGATGTTATGTACAAGGCATTCGAAATGGCTGGATACGGAAAAGAAACTGTCGACAATAAGTTTGGCGGAATGATCAATGCGTTCAAGTTCGGCGCTCCTCCTCATGGCGGGATCGCTCCCGGCGTAGACCGCATAGTAATGCTCCTTGCGGATGAACCCAATATCCGTGAAGTCATAGCATTCCCGTTCAATCAGCAGGCTCAGGATTTGATGATGAACGCGCCTTCAGAAGTTACGCCTAAACAACTTAGAGAACTTCATATCAAAATAGAGCTGCCAAAGAAGTAAAGGAAATTTTGAATTTTGAATTCTAAATGTTGAATTGTAGTGAGTTTATTCAAATAGTTAAAAACTATCCAATAAAACTTGGAAGTATTCGCTAAAGTACCTGCAGCATTGCGGCGTTTTACGGTGCCTTGTTAAAACGCATGGCTATAAAGAATCACCCTACCATAAGAAAACGCGGCGCCCTCGGCGAGGCCGCCCTACCTTGGGGAATTCAATATTAGGTAGGGACAGATCGCCGAGCTGTCCGCTTGATGTGATGACGTACGTTGCTTAATACTTACTAAAGCTTGAGAAAATTGTAAGAATGAAAATTTTTAGTTCGATAATATTTATTTTTGGCTTGGTAATTGTAGCTGGCTGCTGCGCGCATCATGATAAAGTCAAAACAACTACTCTGAATTTATTCGATTCGACTAGAGGTCGAAGCGTTCCTATTAGCCTATATTTTGGCGCTGATTCTAATAAATCTTACAAACAAATTGTTATTATTAATAACGGATATGGTGTTAAAAACACGGAATATACCTTCATCTCTAATAAATTAGCAAAATTGGGGTATTTCGTTGTTAGTATTCAACATGACTTACCCACTGATGAACCATTGGCCAGGACTGGAGATATATTTACTCTTCGCAAACCAGTGTGGGAACGCGGAGTAGATAATATATCCTTTGTGATATCTGAGCTTAAAAGTAAATATGCCTATTTGAATTTTAATGAGTTGACTTTAATTGGTCATTCAAATGGAGGGGACATCTCAATGCTGTTTTGCACGAAGTATCCTGACTTGGTTTCAGAAGTTATTACTTTAGACCATCTACGCATGCCGATACCTAAAGTTAAACAACCTCAAATCTTATCATTAAGAGCAACTGACACAAAACCAGATAATGGAGTAATTCCTAGCGACGAAGAACAAAAGAAATATGGAATAAAAATAGTAAAGTTAAAAAGCGGGGAACATAACGATTTGTGTGATTTTGGCAATTTTGAGTTAAAACAGAGTATATTAGATGAAGTTGAAAAATTTATAAATAGCAAATTTAGCACATAAAAATTTTGTTCTTA
The DNA here is from genome assembly GCA_021781705.1 of bacterium. Taxonomy (GTDB): domain Bacteria; phylum Verrucomicrobiota; class Lentisphaeria; order Victivallales; family GWF2-38-69; genus JAJXWI01. The sequence continues at coordinate 40,909 of JAJXWI010000014.1, forward strand.
CCAATCACTGAAGAAATAACGATTGACAATCTTATCAGGTCAAACAGGAGAAGCGTCTCTCTGGAAATAAGAGGGAAAGGTGAACTTATAGTTCGCGCGCCTCTCAGGCTTGCCCATTCCTCCATTCTGGATATTGTCAGAAAGAAGGCAGAATGGATAAAAGAAAAACAACAGCAAATGAAAGCAAGGAAGCTTCCGTCTGATAACGAGAAATATTTCCTTGGCCAAAAACTTAATGTCATAACAATCCCCGGCGAAAAAGCATCAGTATCCTTTGATGAAAATAATCTTTTCATAACTATGCCGCAGCACAGAACAGTGCAAGCCTTGCTATCCAGATGGTACAAAGCTAAAACACTTGAAATAGTTCTTCCAAGAACTGTTCATTTCGCAAAAGAGTTTGGGCTTGGATTTACAAAAGTTTCTATAAGCACCGCAAGCCGCAGATGGGGTTCCTGCAATAAAAAAGGGCATATTACATTCAGCTTCAGATTAATAATGCTGCCTTCGGATATTGTTGACTATATAATTATTCATGAGCTGGCGCATATAGTGGAGCTTAACCATTCAAGCCGATTTTGGGCGACTGTCCATAAAATGATGCCGGAATATGAACAGCATGAGAAATGGTTGAAGCATAACGGTTATAAATTTTCACTGTAGTAATTGATAATTACGAAGGAATAGAGTGGTCACGCTTGTAGGAAACGAAATGAAAACGGACGAGACGACCTTGCCAAAACGCATGGCTAAAGGAACCTCCCTGCCATAAGAAAACGCGGCGCCCTCGGCGAGGTCGCCCTACCTTGGGAAAATACAATATTGGGTAGGGCCAGATCGCCGAGCTGTCCGCTTATTTAAAATCAGAAAGTTGAGTTATGAATATCATAGGCAAAAATTCTGAATTTGAACTTGTAGAAAAAAAATCCAAGTTCATAGCCCGTTCTTTTATAGTTTCTTCTGAATCTGAGGCTATGTCAGTTTTTGAAAAAGTTTCTTCGCTATTCAGAGATGCCACGCATAATGTTTACGCCTATAGGATATTAGAAAATGGTATTTTAAAAATTAAGTTTTCAGATGCAGGAGAGCCAAAAAATACGGCCGGCAAACCTATAGTTGACCTTTTGTCCAGGCTGAATTTGATAAATACTCTGATCGTTGTTACCAGATATTTTGGAGGAATAAAACTTGGCGCGCCAGGACTTTTAAGGGCATATCTAGGGTCTGCCAAGCACGTCATAGATGCCTCAGCAATAGAAGAATACATTCCAAAATATACTGTTGAGATTTCTTTTGGATATAATCTAATATCGCAGATAGATAATTTACTTAAAGCCAGGAAGCACGCTTCGGTTCTTGATAAGAATTTTACTGAAGATGTTAATTATAAAATTTCTGCAGACAAAGAAACTATTGCCCTGCTTGAGACTCAATGGGGCGTAAAATTTCGGATTGCGAATGAGTGATTATTGAAAAATTATATAGAAATGTGAAGTAAAAAATTTCTTTATTCAATCATTTTATGTTCGATATTCGATCTTCAAGTCTTATAATAGGCTATTAGTCTATGGTGAAAAAAAGGATTTTTGAGTGCTAAATGTTGGATTGTGGTATTTTTTAACTCAAAAAATAAGGTAATTATTAAATGAAAAATTGTTTAATGAACGGCGATTTTTGGGACCAGAAAAAAACTGAGACAGTAAAAGATGTAGTGTGCAATCTGTATAAATCCTATGAGGACGAGAAAGGCATAAATCACATGTCCGGAGTTAATCTTCCGAGCAAAAATGAAATATATCAAATAATCAACGACATAGAAGAGATAATTTTTCCTGGATTTGCTAATGAAAAAGTTATAGACATAAAGAATATTCATTATTTTGCAGGAAACCTTCTTTCGAAGTTGTATGTAGAATTGTACGGCCAGATATCACGCGCTTTCAGGTATCAGTGTGCCGGAAGGGAAGAATGCAAGGCGTGCGATATTGATGAACTTACGAATGATGCTGTTTCTCATATTATTTCAAAGCTGCCGGAAATCAGAGACAAAATGAAAATGGATGTTCAGGCGGCATATGAAGGAGACCCGGCTGCAAAAAGCCTCGAGGAAATTATTATAAGCTATCCTGGGCTTTATGCGATAATGGTTTACAGAGTCGCCCATGAGTTCAGGCATAAAAATGTTCCATTGATACCAAGAATCATGTCTGAATATGCCCACAGCCGCGTAGGAATAGACATTCATCCCGGGGCAGAAATAGGAACAAACTTTTTCATAGATCATGGAACTGGTGTAGTCATAGGCGAAACATCTATTATCGGGAATAATGTGAAAATTTTTCAGGGCGTAACGCTTGGCGCTCTTTCTTTCCCAAAAACACCGGATGGGAAAATCATTAGGGACAGAAAAAGACACCCTACGCTTGAGGATGATGTTACTGTTTATGCAGGAGCTACGGTGCTGGGCGATGTAGTAATAGGCAAAGGTTCTGTTATCGGCGGCAATGTATGGCTTACTGAAGGCGTTGAGCCTCATTCACTGGTTACTATTCCAAAGCCTGTCCTTTCTATAAAATATAAGAAGTAATGGCAGATATTGGCATCATGAAAAAGAAAACTCTATCTCTGAAGACTCCTGCGAAAATTAACCTTTTTCTCAAGGTTGCCGGAAGAAGAGATGACGGATATCACAATCTTGAAACGGTTTTTCTTCCGTTAACCAATATTTTTGATACAATAAAATTAAAAATAGATGAACAGGAAGGAATAAAGATAACTTCATTGTCAGAAGATATCCCATGCAATAAATCAAATTTGTGTTATAAAGCCGCGGAACAGTATGCTCTAAAAATAGGAATAGTTCCTAACTGGGGAATTGATATTGATAAACGAATTCCAGTCACTGCCGGAATGGGCGGGGGAAGTTCAGATGCCGCAGCTGTTTTGATTATGCTCCAAAATTTTTACGATAACACGATGGAAGAAAAAGAGTTAGTTTCTCTCGCCGCAAAAATAGGTGCTGATGTTCCATTCTTTCTCAATCCAGTGCCTTCCGCAGGATACGGAATAGGCGATATTCTCAAACCGGTAGAAGTTAACTGCGATTTTTATGTTCTGATATGCGCACCGCAATTTCCGGTGACTGCGTCATGGGCATACAAAAACATGGTTAACCCTTGCGTATGCGAAAAACTTAATATAGATGAACTTATTTCTTCTCTAAAGTCCGGTGAGATAAGCACTGTTTTGAAATTTGTAAAAAATGATCTGGCCCCGGCTCTCTATAACAAATTTCCTATCCTTTCTATTTTTCGTGATGATTTGATTAGGCTTGGAGCTGAGGAAGCAGAAATAACTGGAAGCGGTCCCACCATATTCGGCATTTGTAAAGATAAATTTTCCGCAGAACAGATTGCAGCGAAGATGGCAGAAAAATATGGTTCAGCTTTGAAGCTTGCAATTTCTTCTGTTTTAAAAGAGCCATATCAGGTGGGTTCGTAGGTCGTGGTTAATTAATAAAAATGAACACTAATAATAATAAAAAACTCAAAATTTGCCATGTCATAACAAGGATGATCATAGGGGGGGCTCAAGAAAATACGCTTCTTTCTGTAATTGGTCTCGCTGATAAAGGGCATGATGTTGTTTTGCTTACGGGGCCGACAACCGGACCGGAAGGCAGGCTGCTAGAAAAAAATGTTGAAATTTTAAAGAGTAGGAAAAATATAGAAATAGTAGAATATCCTAATCTTGTTAGAGCGATTAATCCTATTAAAGACGTCAAAGCTTATTTTGGGTTAAAAGATTATTTTAAAAAATCAAATTTTGATGTCGTGCATACTCATAGCTCTAAAGCTGGAATCATAGGAAGAGCGGCGGCATGGGCTGTTGGTGTACCTTTTGTGGTTCATACTATTCATGGACAGGCTTTTCATAGATATGAAAAATGGTGGAAAAACAGTTTATACATACTCCTTGAAAGATATGCCTCTAAAAAATGCCACAGGATCCTTGCAGTTGCTCAAGCGATGATAGATCAGGCCGTAGAGAATAAAACGGCTGAGCGGGCAAAGTGCAAAGTAGTTTATAGCGGAATGGATATAGAATCATTTTTAAATGCAAAACACGACTTGGATTTGAAGAAGAAACTCGGTATAAAACCTGATGCCTTAATTGTTGGAACTCTTGCCAGACTGTTTCACTTGAAGGGGTACGACCATATAGTAAGGATAGCCAGAGATGCGATACAGCAAGTTCCTAATGCCCTGTTTTTACTGATAGGCGACGGCATTCTCAGAGATAGACTAGAAAAAGAAATTGCTGAAGCCGGGCTCAAAGAACACTTTGTTTTTGCCGGACTTATTTCGCCTGAACAAATCCCAAACTATCTGAGTATCATTGATGTCCTTGTTCACCTCTCTTTGAGAGAAGGACTGCCACGTTCTGTCGTTCAATCTCTAGCCTCAGGCAAGCCCGCTGTTGCTTTCAACCTTGACGGTACGCCAGAGGTTTTAATAAATGGAAAAACAGGGTACATAACAGAACCTTATGAGATAGACAAAGTCGCAAATTATTTAATTACCTTGCTTTCAAGAAAAAACTTAAGAGAAGAAATGGGGAATAACGGCAGAGAGTTGGTTAAACATAAATTCGACTGGAAAACTATGGTTAGAGAGCTCGAATTCGAGTATTATAATAATTAATTTTGCACCTCTGGTAATATAGAGATCACCAAAAACAATTAGAATTGACTTTAAAGAAACTTGATTTTTTCCTGCTCGTTGCTATTTTTAACATTCTGTTTCCTGCCCGGTGGTGTAACGGTAGCACAAGTGCCTCTGGAGCATTTTGTCGAGGTTCGAATCCTTGCCGGGCAGCCATTTTACTACCAAAGCTTTTATGAGGAAAACATTCTCACATAAAAATCAAGCCCTCACGCAGGGCGCGGCGACACTTTCAGTTTTTCCGCCAATACATTTTCCCACAGAATAGATGCCAGCTACATTGAGGCTGAGAACATATTTTACTGAACACTTACTTTTTCTATTACCTTTTATATCTAAAAAAATACTACCCAATAGACTCTATAAGTAATCACACCGGCACCGGCTTTGTGTTGGCGGCTTAAAATTATTATTTATAGTGATTGCCAGTTAGCAGTGTGTGGAAAATTAGGTTCTTCTCCCAAATGGAAAGTGAAATTAATATGATAACAGTCACGGGCTCTTTGATCCAATTGTTGCGACGAGCGACAGAGGCCCATTCTCACAATTGGATGCGCCCGTTTCTGCAATAT
>JAJXWI010000083.1 GCA_021781705.1 bacterium
TTCGGATGAACCCCATATTCTATTGAAAGTTGTGCCAATGTCTTTTGTTCCTTCAGAGCTTCTATCGCCACCTGTGCTTTGAACTCCTTGCTAAATCTCCGTCTTTCTTTTCCCATTGTGTAATCCTTATTTTTATTTTTTTGTTATTTTAGATTACACCTTATTTATTTTCTATTACTGTCCAAAATATGGGGACCACTATAAACAGAGTTAATGTTAAGGAAATAAAATCAATAAACTATAAAGCGAGGAAGGTTATGAAAACTGTTTTTGCAGTACTTTTGGCGTTATTTGTAATGAATGTATGTTACGCCTATGGACCTAATAAGCGATTTGCCGAAGACTCCAGGGAATTTATAAGAATAAACAAAATAACTATCCCCCAGATTAAAGATCTTATCAAAAACGGTTCTGTGTATGTAGACGGTGAAGAGTTTCTTGTACATACTAATAACATCAGATTTGCCACACATGGTCAAAGAAAAAGTCACCCAATAAATTTAGGAGCTCAACTTGATATAAGAGATAATGACAATACAATCGACAGAAACACTTATAGTGATATATCGCTTTGCGTTATTGGTTTTTACGAATTGTATGGCATGAGAGTTTATATTCATACAGCCTCAGGTTATCAAGTGAACTTTGAAGTTTTTCCTGCCTCACAAGAGTATATTGAACATGGTACTAAAAGATTGTCAATGGCCAACTTCAAAAGAATATACGATTTACGATCGAAATATGAAAGAACAATGTTTTCTGTAGATAACATAAGAAAAGCATTATTGCACGAAGGGCCAAACCCCGATGTAATGTTAGATACATATGGTGATAAGTGGAATCTTGTTCATGTTCCTAAGCTAGATCAAACATTTCTTTCGAAAAGCTTTACCGTTATAGGAATCGAATCTAATCTAAAATTTGATCGATTCGATTCATCAGCATTAACAGATTTGTATGCTAATATGACTAACAAATGTTATGAGGGACGAATATACTGTTTAGCAGTAGAAAATAACCCTTCTGATAAGTTGAAAGATCCTCGTCGTATTTGTGTCATTCATGTGCTACGCTATCCCGACCCAAACGAATACTATGAAGGTCATGGGCGCGAGAAGATGTCTGAAAATGCAAAGTCGCTTAAAAAATTGAAGGGGGAAATTTAAAAAAATAAGTTTTTTTTGTTATAATCAATACGTTTTTTCTTGACAATTCACTCCAAAGATTTAATAAAACTAGATGATGAAAACTTGGAAAGCTTGTCGGGGTAATAACCAATTGAAATACCATCTTTTTCAGTTTTCAGCTCTTTTATAGCGTTTACCAAAACCTTGATTTCATCCAGGCTGTTTATTTCATTACCCTCTAATTTAATAATAAAGTTCAAAACCAATGCCGGTATTTTCAGCCTTCCCACTTTGAGACTATTTATCTCGACAAACAATCTTTTGTCTTTTATCTCAGGAACTGCTTTTATGGTAAAGTTCAGGTAAGACCCGAACGGTATCTTGTACGGTACTTTTTGAGTCAGAGACAAGGTAAACTCTCCATTGCTAAAACTGCCGGAATTAAGCTTTAATCTATCATATTGTTTTTCCTTTTTAACATTAAAAAGTGAGGCTAGAATACTCCCCCCGGTGTACATCATAAAAGCAGCATTAAGCTCATCTTTTGTCAGCGTAACATTCCTTAAAGAAGAAGTGGAGGAAAACAAGAAACTAGCTTCAGTATTAAACTTGAATTTAAGCTCTGACACAGCTCTCATGGCATTAAATTCAAAAGAAGGAACTTCCTGCGATGGGACGTCTGAAAAAGCAAGATAAGCTGCTCCAATTGCAAGAATCAAGCAGATAACAGATATCCCCACAGTCAGTACAAAAAGCCTCTTCAACCATTTAAACACAATAAATCCTCCAGATTACAGTTACTTTTTAAGCTTGTTTAATAGCTGCCTTCCCTTCAGAAGGAACTCCCATACTTTACTCGATCTAAGGCTAATAGCCTGATAGGAACACGCCTCTATGCAGCACATGCACAAAACGCACCTGGAAGCTGTAACATTGTACATTTCGTTTTTTTTAAAAATAGCCTTCTGACTGCATGCCTTTATACAAATACCGCACTTTGCGCACTTCGCTACATCTATTGATGGCCTGCTCTTCGTAATCATCGTAATAACAAAGAAAAGCTTTTCAGGAATTTTGAATAAGAAATCAGCTTTTGATCTTTTCCCTCTAATTTTCTCTAACTCTTCAAAGCCATCTCCCAACTTTTCTATACTATCCCAATCTGCAATGCCGTAGCCTTTTCCCGCAGCAACAGTTATGTGCATGATATCTTTGTAATCATATCCGAAAACTCTTATGGCACATGAATCTACGGCAACACCATCTCTTCCGGCAAAAATCACCCCGGCATTGAAAGGATATCCCGTATTTGGCCCATCGCCTTCCATGCAGACAATCGCATCCATTATAACAAAATCAGGTTTTATATGACCATACAGTTCTCCTATAAATTCTGACATCTTTCGCGGAGAGGGATAAACACTGTGAAAATGGCTCTTTGCATGGCCGATAACCAACCCATACGAATTCTTTATAGCCCCTGTAACTTTTGTAAGAATATGCGTTTTGAGTTTTGGCAAAGATATCATGGCATCAAAATCATCAAGTTCCTTCAGAATTGGAATGTTTTGGTCTTTTTTAAATTTGATTATCTTAGCGTTTTCAAATGGAATGAGTCTGACATTTTCTTCCTGACAAATCTTTTTAATCCCTGTGTCTGTCCAAATCTTTTCCCATTTATGCCCACCAGCAGGACTGTCCCCCACACTAACCTCTGCCCCTATTTCTTTTAATAATAAAATAACAGCTCTAATAAATTCGGGGTGTGTGGTAACCGCATACTCGGGAGCCCTAGCCGTTAACATATTAGGTTTTAGCAAAACACTTGAACCTTTTTTAACTTTAGAAGGAAACCCTCCGGCAAGCTTTACAGCGTCTCTTACTTTTTCCAACAACTCTGACTTATCATAAGAAAGACACTTAACAGATGAAACTTTTTCCTTATTCCCAGACATTATATTTAAACTTTTGGCTTTTTAACATGAATAATTAAGGATTACTTTATTCCCAAAGCATATAATCTTTCAAACACTGAAATTGAGATTATCTTATAAACAACCATTAATTGTTTCGGTGAAGAGGCTCAATCGTGTTGGGATGGCTGAGGATTAGGCCCAATTTTTACCTTTACCACATCTCCTGGCATAAAAACAAATCGTGATGGGACAAAGCAAACTTTGTCTCCACTTTTAGAGCCCTCCGGAACATTTCTGACACAAATGTCTCCAATACGCAAACTTCCTGGATCTTTAAGTTTCACAAACTTATCGCTTGGGCTCATTTGATTGACCAAATTATCAATAACTACATATACTTTTTCGATTGAAAATATCCTGGTTAACCCTTTACCGGGGGCAGAGTTTTTCTGACCTACCCCTTTCCATAAATAATATCCCTTATCATCTTTTTTTAATGCACTAATATTTATCCCGCACATTGACGGATTATATTTAAAAGCAAATATGTTGTGAATATTATGTACGTTGGGTATTTCCTTCCCATTTTCCATTATTTTTATTTCGCGTCTGTTATTGTTTAAATAGAGCGTTATTCCATCAGCAGTGAGCACATGAAAACCGTGCAATACACCGATAGGATCTTTTGAAATAGATGGGTCAGGATATATAGTTATAGGGGTTTCGACGGTAATTTGATTTACCAGCGTCCTGTCAATCTTTATAGCTACACCGATAGGCTGAAGTTGTGTTAGTTCAAGTACTTTTGGTTCGCCAGAACAGTATCCGTTAGACATTATGACTTGTGAAACTATACCGTCAAATTGAGCATAATAATTACATACTTTTAGTAATTCATTGGCGAGGGTTAAATCACATTCAGCTGATGCTACCGTGGCTTTTGACGCATAATAGTTAGATTCAGACTGCTGAAAGTCTTTAATACTTACACTGTTGTGTTTTACTAATTTTGAATTTCGTTCGTATTCAGCCAGAGCAAATTTAAAATTTGCTTTAGCTGTATCCAATGCGGCTTGAGATTTTTTAACTCTAGCCTCTCTGTAGCTGGGGTATATTTTTATGATTGGATCGCCCTGTTTGATTATATTTCCCTTAAGGTCAAAGCTCGGCCCATAAACAATGGTACCAACCCCGGGGGTATAGTAAATCTCGCCGCGATATTCATCATTAAAACCGTACGGAATAGAGCTTACTGTTAACGGCGTAATAGTCCCGAGAAACTCTCTTTCTATGCTGAAATCCTTGTAATCGTCCTTTGCCGAACTGTTGTCCGCAAATGTAGTTGTAAACGCGCACAAAATTAGTAGCGTTATTGTTAAAACCCCTGAAGAAGAGATTGAATACGTTTTTCCCGCCATATTATAGATAACTCCTGATTTTAGTTGATTTTGAAAAAGCACATTTATTGGGATTATAACTGGGCATCTGCAAAAAGCCAACCTTTTCACCAAAAACTATTGCTTTGGATCGAATCCGATTCGAGTTTAATTACCAGATTCCCGGGATATTTCTATTACAAACAGGACAATGGCAATTTATCAAAATATTTCTCTTTATAAGATATCCTTCCCTTTCTATCAGCATAGTTTTACAGTCCGGGCAGTAAGTATTTTCGCCCTCGTTCCCTGGAACATTTCCGATATAAACAAAATTGAGGCCATTCTCTAACGCAATTTCCCTTGCGCGTTCTAAAGTTTTAACAGGAGTCGGAGGAAGATTTGAAAGCTTATAATCGGGATGAAATCTTGTAAAAAACAGCGGAGTGTCCGGCCCTAAATTTTCATAAATCCATTTCGAAAGCTTATTGAGATCTTCCTCGCCGTCATTCCTATTCGGCACTACAAGATTTACAACTTCAACCAGAACATTTGCCTTCTTCAGGGTTTTTAGCGTATTTAAAACACTTTGCAGGTACCCACCAACTTCGTTCTTATAAAATTGTTCACTCATTCCTTTTAAATCAACCTTTATTACATCAAAATACTTCACGATCTCCAGTAGCGGCTTCTCGTTTATAAACCCGGAAGTCACCATCACATTACGGAGCCCTTTCTCGTGCGCCAGTTTTGCAGTGTCGCGCATGTACTCGTAATAAGCAACTGGTTCGCCATAGGTATAGGCAACAGATGGAATTTTCCTGGCAAGAGCGAGTTTTACGATATCTTCCGGCGTTATAATCTCGTTGTCCTTCACTTCTTCAGGGTAAGCCTGCGACAGGCTCCAGTTCTGACAAAAGCTGCATTTCAAAGGACAGCCTACAGTGGATAGAGACAAAATTACGCTTCCGGGCAGCATGTGAAAAACTGGTTTTTTCTCTATCGGATCTATATGAGTGGAAACTGGCTGATTATAAACTTCTGTATAAAGTGTGTTGCTTTTATTGATTCTGACTTTGCACAGCCCCCTCTGGCCTTCCGCAAGATAACAATTATTTGGGCACAATTCACATTTGACGCCAAGGTCTTCTTTATGCCAATAACTTGCTTCTTTTACATAGGCATCATTTTCCTTAACCAATGAAAGAGCGTATGGAGTTTTTGCAATAGCAAATGTTCCGAGAAGGACGGCCAGAACAATAAAACTAACCGCAACTCCGCTCTTTTCTATAAAGTTCAGATTATTATTTTTCCCTTGCATACACCATCACCACAAAAAGAAGTACACTCATAATAAGGTTTGCCATTGAATGCCCCAACAAAGGCAAAAGCAAAGGTCCTGTTAATAACGCGCCCAGGGCTGATCCCAGAAGGTCAAATGAGTAAAGTTCAGAAACAGTCACTTCCCCGGAAGCTCCGAAACATTCTCTTACCACCGTAAAGGTATTAAATAAAAAACCAAGTGCGAATCCCCCATAAAAATTCCATACAAAAACTAAAATATTTATATATGATATTTTTTCAAGAACCCCAAAGCTTGTGACAAAATACAAAATTTCAATCCCAATGAGCCATAATAGAAGAAGCAGAAAAGAAAGGTTTAAGTACCCGTTATTTTTGCGAGAATATCTAAGGAAGCCCCCTATTCCGAGTCCCAGCATGAAAAGAGCCGTAAGAAGACCATACAGATAATAAAGATACCCTGAAACAATCTGATAATAATTCAAAAGCATTATCTCCCCGGCAATTGTTACAAGCCCAATCGTAAACATTGACGCAGAGTTACGACTGAAAAGCAGATAATTGCTTATAGCGTTGAAATAACGTTTTAGAAAGTATAAACATACAAGTAGCACTATGACAAGAACAACCCAGCTGTCATTCAAATTGTTCGTTATCCATTTTTTTAGATTGTTGTTATAAATCTTGAGAGAAAAAAGTGAGTTTATTTCCGGAGCATCACAGTTTCTTAACAGTTTCGAATACTCTTCAACTCTCTCTTTATCAAAATAATGGGCAAAATAGGCTCCATTCATGTATTTTAAATTAAGATCTCTTTTCGCCAAATTTCGCAAGATTTTATCTCCAAGCGGCTGGATGCTTTTATTGGACGCGAAGAAATAAAAGCTTTCTGCGGGCGCGATAGCGGCGAATGGAAATACGCAAGAAAGCGTACCCATAATTATTCTTAAATTTTTCAGAGAATACGAACTTAAATTGTTTTCTTCATACGGAACATTCAAAACTACGATCCCTTCTTGAGTAAGAAGCATAGATAAACGTTTATAAAAAAAATCAGAATAAAAAACATCATTGGCTATCGTTGTGGGACTGCCAATCTTAACAAAAACAAGATCATATTTTTCTTTTATTTCGTAAACAGCGCTAATAGGATCTTTAATTATCAGATCAACCGGTATGCCTCGATTTTTTGCAGAGTCTTTTATCATTCCGGCTAAAATTTCATCCGTAAGCAATATTGTAATTTTGTCAGGCTTGTACTTCATTATCTCCTCTAAAAATGCTGGCGCGGCAAAACCTATAATGCATACAGATTTTGAATTTGCGTGAACAAGGAGAGGCAAATTGGCGGATTCTTCATACCATGTTTGAAATCCGGAATAAGAAAGAGCCATTCCATTATAATAAATTGTTGTCAGTCCGTTATTTTCAACCTCTGCAATGTAGCCATACCTTGACTCAATGGACGTTATAAGTTTTGTATTTTGTCTCCATTCCAGATCGCGAGAAAATTTCACAATGTACGGAGAACAAATCAAAACTAGAATTGAAATACCTAATATGAGTATCAGCTTGTAGATATTTATATGAGAACCTGTTATAAAAAATAAAATTGAAATAAAGATAAAAGTCAAAGCAACAAAAATCGCATCAAAATGCCCTACAACTACGAAGGTAAAAATTATGCCTCCGAGCGCCGCGGCAACTCCCTCAATAAAATAAACATAACTTAAGGACTTCTTATACTCTTTTAAAAACGATGCCAGGCCTGCTCCTGTTAAAAAACTTACAGGGAAGGCAAAAATGAAAAATATTGCAGAAAGATAAAATAAATTGGGAACACTATGATACTGAAAAAAACTATATAAAAATCTGATTAAAACTATAAAGACTAAAAGCAAAATATTTAAAGCAAATAGCAGGACTGATGTAGGGCGATGAGTTTTTTTTATGAAGCTAGGAAAATACCTGAATAAAGAACTTCCCAAAGAAGTTCCTGTAAACCATGAAAAGAACAAAATGCTTATGGTCAGTTCATTACTTTGAAAAAGGTTCGCAAGCTCTCGCAGGAGTATAGCCTGATTTATAATTGTCGTTATCCCATAAAACCAGATCATAATAACCCATTTATGATTTATGATTGCCAATTTTAAATTTTAACTGTTCAAGAATAAAAAATGCCAGTTACCCCTTGTATTAAAAACCAAATACCAACTAAAATACCCAAATATGTTCCCAGCCTCCTGAAAAAATCGGCATTAAGAACTGCCGAAACAAAAACAACCGGAAGAAGATAAATCGTCGTACCTAAAAACAGGAAGGAAAAATATATGCAAGAGCCTAAAATGCTTTTCATTTTGAGTATATTTACAAGCGCTACAAGAAACGGCGGGCAAAGATTCAGCCCAAGTATGAATCCTGTAATAACTGGAAAACCTTTTGAAATGGCGCTAAGTTTTTTAAATTGGCAGAATTTGATTTTTGTATTGATGAGAGAAAAAATAATCATGAACAAAGAGGCAAAAGTCAATAGAATATTGTTTACACGCAGCGACAGTAATGTCCCCGATGAAATGGAAAGGAAAGAAACAACAACCGCGAAGAGCATATACGCCACAAGCCTGCCAAAAATAAATTGCCCGAAAATATAAATCTTTCCTAAAAATTTATTTCCCGAATTTGCGAGAAGATATGGAACTACGAAAGGCGCACAATTGATTGCGCAATAGCCGCCCATTGTAACACCCAAAACAAAAGCTTCACAAATATATTTCAACATCATACAATCCTGAATAAATGTAATATGGCTTGCGGTACATAGAATAGAGAAATAGCCCCGGAAACAATCATTGATACAAACGGAATAAGGGCAGTTTTTTTCTTATTGTAAAGAGTAGGCCGAATCGATTTTGGAGGGCATACACCCGCGCATCTCATGCAAAGTGTACAAAATCTGGTAATTTTTATTTCTTTATTTTCCACATTCATCGCAAAACTCGGACAAATATTCATGCATTTACCGCACTTACTGCACGAAGAATTGTCAACTGTAATTTTGTATGGGATAATCCTATTGATTAATGGCGGAAGAGCGCCAAACGGACAGATCATACTGCAAAAACAACGCTTCTTGGTTAGAAGCGGCAGTATAATTAAAAAGACTAAGCCTACAGCAATAAAAAGAGCAGTCTGGAAAATTAGAGTTCTTGAGTTTGGATTTATTATGCTGTCCGAAAATTTAAGAGGACAAACCCATTGGCAAAAAATAGGCTGGCTGTATAAAAACGATATAAAAATAAAAAATATAAGAGAAGCAAACTGAAACTCTCTTATTCTCACAGACGGAGGAACTTTAATCAATGGCTTTTTTAAAATCCTGGAAAGAGAATCATCTATGCCTCCGAAAAAACAAACATAACTGCAGAAACCCCCGCCATTTATTAAAATCACAAATATCCATAATATCCCTATACTGAGCGCTCCATATTTTGCAAAAGTGAAGTTTGAAACTGCAAGAAACTCATTATAAAAAACATGCAGCATATTCCCTGCCATACCAATGTGGCAATAGGGCATAAATGATGTTTCTTTCTTAAAGAAAACGTGCATCTCCAATAAGAACGCTATGGTCAAAACGGCAAAGAATATTGTTCTATAAAAAGAAATTTTTGAAGTTTTTTTCATCAATAAATGAAGAAAGGAAATAATCCCAGACCAAACAATTGCCGTAACAAGAAGTTTTATTTGTGCAGAGTAAATAAAAAAAGACAATGCGCTCAAGCATAGAAAAATAAAAAGACTTTTAATATACACTCACCTACCCCCATTGGTCGTCTAGCCAACTTTCAATCTTTGACTTATTCTACATTCACAATATCAAATGTTGAGCATTTACCCCCTTAACAGATTATAGAATCGTAAAACTTCTAATAATCATTTTAATTTTTCCGGCAGTTTGTTTTCCCACCCCTTCTGGCATACCGAGCAGTTTATTGAGCTTTGCTCTAAAACTGCCAGTAAAATAGGATAACTTAAGGGTTCTTCTAATAATTGATTTTTAATTCATTTAATTATTTAATATCCACAAATATATGATATACTATTAATAGGTAAGCTGTTATACATTTTATGGAGTATTATTAATGATGATTAACGGTTTTTTTGATATAGAATATCGTCTTGAGCAACTCAGCAAATGCGGAGACCCTCTGGTAAAGCTTAAAGAAATAGTCCCCTGGACTTCTTTTCGCAACGAATTGAGCAAAATACATGAGAAGGAACGGAAGAGTACTGCAGGCAGGAAACCTTATGATACTGTTCTTATGTTCAAGATACTTATTCTGCAATCTCTTTACAATCTGAGCGACGAAGCAATGGAATACCAGGTAAGAGACAGACTTTCCTTCATGCGTTTTCTTAACCTGGCTATTGAAGACTCTGTTCCGGATGCCAGAACAATATGGCTTTTCAGAGAGCAGCT
>JAJXWI010000084.1 GCA_021781705.1 bacterium
TGCTCGCTTTTTCCGCCGTTCCGACGAGCTGTATGGCCCATTCTCACGGCGGGCGTGCAGGCTGCGCTTACAAAAAGTTACACCTTATCTTTTTTATTTTCTGTCCTTGACAAAGGGGCCACTTCAGTTTTAGACGATTTCAAATTTTTCTAAGTCTACCGTTAAATTGTGTTAATTGTACGTGCTTTGTCATTTTTAGATAAATTTCAGGGGGCAATTCCTCAGGTCTGGCATTCTCATTAATATTTAACTGCTTGAAAATTTCACTAATATTTTCCGGCATGATGTCCTTTATTGTGTTAATGAGTTTTTTTCTTCTTTTGAGAAATGCAGTCCTTGTTAAAATAGCTAACTTTTCTCTTGTTTCCAAGTCCGGGATATTTTGCTTTTTTGTAAACTTTACTATTCCAGAGGTCACTTCAGGTTTAGGATAAAAAACGTCCGGCGGAACACTTCGGATGTATTCAGTATTATAAATAGCCTGAATTTTTACAGATATAGCACTGTAATCTTTAGTTTTTGGTTTAGAAATAAATCTCAGGGCGGTTTCCTTTTGCAAAAGCAGCACCATTTCTTCCGGAGGATTCTTCAATCCTGTTATTTTTGATAGCAGCGGAGTGCTTATGGCGTATGGAAGGTTTGATACAATCCTGAAACACGAGCCATTTTTCATCAGTTCATCAAGATCAATTTTGCAGGCGTCCTGGTGTACTAGTTTGATTTTTTTATCGTACTTGTCATTTAAGTATGATGCTATTTTTGCATCATATTCTACCGCAGTCAAAGATACTTCTTCAGCTAATAATCGGTCTGTCAAGAAGCCCAGCCCCGGACCTATTTCCAAAATATGCTGGCCTTTTGATAGAGCCGCTGTCCGAACTATGAAGTCTAGGAGGTTCCCGTCCATGAGAAAATTTTGTCCCAACTTTTTAGAAGGTGAGATTCCTATTGAGGCTAACAACGAAAAAAGTTCTTCTTTCTTCATAATAAAAATGTCCACTCTGTGTAATATTCAGAGTGGGCAAGATGCGCGCTTTTTTATTATTCAGCTGTATTGTCGGCATCGACAATGTTTTCAGCTGTTTCAGGGAGTTCTTGCGAAGTTTTTAACACATCTTCTTTTGATATATCTGCATCTTTCTTTAGGTGTTTTTTTGACTCGCTGCTCTCTGGTTTGCCGCTACTTTTTGCAAGCAGTGCCATTAAGCCTTTTTCTGTGAGATTTATATCAATGAATAAAGCTGCATTGTCAGCTTTTATCGATAGGTCTTCAGGTTTGACTGCATTATCTGATGTCATTGCGATTAAAGTTGAAGCCATTTGGAAAGGCAGCAGTACTTTTTGCGCATCTTCTTTTGTTGCGCAGTTAACTACTCCGCTTATTTTCAGGCAATCGTTTACATGATTTATGGAAATGACACCGTCTTTTATATTCGGAGTGTCTTTGTCCATTTTAGAAATAAATCCATCAGGGATTAGAGTTGCCAGCCATAGCATATCAGGCATCTCGGTATTTTTTGACAACTTCATAAGCTGCTCGTCTTCAAGTATTGATATCCCTTTATTGTTGATGAGCTCAACTGCTTTTGTTGCATCTTTTTGAGTGCCAACTGCTATAAGTTTGTCATTAAGTTGAACTATATATGTTTCGGTGTTGTTTTTTGCAGCAGGTAATATATATGCTGTCTTGTCTTCTATTTTTTCAACTTTGAATTTTACACCTTCACTACTCTTTTCTGCAATCTTTATGAAATCATCTACATTAATTTTAGATTTTGCACTTATTATAATTACTCCATCAGATGTCGGATAAGTTGTAGCTGTAGTATCTTTTAATGATGCGGGTAACTCAATTCCGAACACAATAGACTCTATATTGCTTATCTCCAGTCCAGCTGCTTTAAGCTCTTTTGCGTAAGGCAGATCTTTATTATCATCAATGTTTTTTGAAACAACTTCTATTTTAAGAATAGAAGCAACATTGACTTTTCCTATCACTTTGCATTCGTATGGAATAAAGGCAAATGGAGTATCCTTCTGTATTTTGGGTTTGTTGTTATCACATCCTGCTGTTAATATCACAACACCGCTTATAAAAACGGACATTATGAAAATAGCTGAATTCATTATTATTTTTTTCATTTGTTTTTTCCTTATATATTAAAAATACGTGTTTGAGCTTTCTGTATTGCGCCTGTTCTATGGGCAACTTATCATCAGCATTCAATCAGGCTTCATTAATAGCATTTATAATTGTCTTTTTGTCTTGTAATCCTATAAATTGGTTCACCTGTTTGCCATCTTTCATCAAGAAGATTGCAGGGATGCTTCTGACTCCAAACTTTTGAGCTATGGCCGGAGATTCATCAACGTTGACCTTTGCTATCAGCGCTTTGCTTCCCACTTCCTCTGCCACTTCTTCCAAGACGGGGCCAAGCATTTTGCATGGACCGCACCACGGAGCCCAGAAGTCAATCAAAACTATTCCGGAAGATGTTTTTTCCCCGAAATTAGCGTCTGTTAATTGTTCAACTTTTGACATTTTTTAACTCCTCTGATTGTCTGGTTGTTATTTAAACTGAAATAAGGATATTATCGTTGCTCTTTTAAAGAAGTCAAACAATATTAACGTCAAAAGGTCGCAGCATTTTAATTAATGATATAAAATGGTGACATAAGATAAACACAGCTGAAGGAGAGTTAAGAAATATATAAAAAACTTCTTTTTGATAAAAAAATGGATCAATAAGGAAAAAACTGTCAAAAGTAGTTTTTTCTTTGAATGTCTGGGAGTATACTATTTTTATTGTTAATTTTTATAGGAGCGCATCTATGTGTTTGACTAATTACGGAATAAAAGAGTGGCTTGGCAGTTTAATTATTGCCTTCATTATTATTGTTATATTGCTGTTGCTGGCTTCGAAATTCAAAATAGGTTTTTTGATTTATCTTGCTGGGTTCATTTTTATTTGTTGGTGTGCAATAGCTGCCTTTTTCAGAGACCCGGAAAGAACAATACCTGCAGGAGGTAATATTCTTGTATCCCCGGCTGATGGAACAGTTAGAGACATAGAAGTTGTGAGAGCCCCGGAGTATGATGAAATATTCGGGGACGCCGAAGTTCTCAGGATTGGAATATTTCTCTCTGTATTTAATGTACATTTGAACAGAGCCCCGTGCGACATAGTTGTCAAGCGTGTTATATACAAGGAAGGTAAGTTTCATGATGCAAGGGACGGCCAGGCGGTTAAAGAAAATGAGTCGAATTCTGTTTTGTGTAAGGGGAATGTGTCTGACTTCGAATTTCCACTGGTAGTGAAACAAATTTCCGGCGCTATCGCAAGAAGAATTGTTTGCCCTGTTAACATCAATGATAAATTCAAAATAGGAGATAGGTTCGGAATGATTAAATTTGGTTCCAGAACTGAAGTATATCTTCCTAAAAATGAAAAATTTATCATAAAATTGAAGATAGGGGATAAATTGAAAGCCGGTGAAAGTGTCATAGTTGAAGTACAGAAATAGTTGTACAATATGAAAAAGAATTTTCAAAGATTTGTTGACAGGAACAGATGGCTCAAAGCGGTACCAAACACCCTTACTGTTTGTAATTCCCTGTGCGGATTTCTGGCTATACTTAATGCTCTTCAGGCATATAACAGGCACACAGATACGGAGAGAGTTTTTTTTATCAGCGCCTGTATGATATTGGGAGCTATAATTTTTGATGTTCTTGACGGGGTTGCTGCCAGAATTTTTAATGCCGCCAGCCTCAAGGGAATACAGATGGATTCATTAGCTGACATGGTTACTTTTGGCGTGACCCCGGCCGTATTAGTAGCGGTTATGGCGCATAAGTATTCTTCGACATCTTTTGGATACCCGATGGCTTGGGGCTTATGTGCTGTATACCTTGCCGCCGCGGCTCACCGTTTGGCAAGGTATAATGTTATGACCATGGTTGATAAAAAGAGCAGCCAAAAATTTTATGGACTTCCTTCTACTGGTGCAGCGGCGGCAGTATGCTCTCTTGTTTTTCTTTTTTGTTCGAATAAGATAGATCCTTATCATAAATTCGTTAAAATACTTCCTTTTTATGTCGGCTTATTGGGGTATCTAATGGTTAGTAATATACGTTATCAGCATATGGGGAAATGGCTTTCGACTGTTCGTAAAAGTAAATCGCGCTTGTCCCTATTGATTGTAGCTATTTTGTTTATTATAATTGAGCCTGCTATAGGAATTGCAGTTGTGGTGAATGCCTATGTCATATATGGCATAATAGCAGACATATATACTAGGATTGTGGTAAGAAGGACTGGAGAAAATTAGTTCCTTTTTCTATCTTATTATGGGTATAGACGTTTCAAAAAGAAACTTAATTTATAGTACGAAAGTAGTGATTAAGTCTTTTGAAACTGCAAGGAAGCGGCTGGTGAGTCTTTAGCAAAAGTTAATTGAATAAATATAATTTCCAAATATTTAGGAGACGATAATTATGTCAGTTGAGTGTATTAAACAGCCGGAGGGAAGGGTTCTCTGTAAATTTTCAGGGCACATAGATACCAGGAAGTGTCTGGAATCTGAAAGAGATGTGGTTAGTTCGATTGAATGTGCTAGAAGTATCATTTTTGATCTTGATGGCGTTGAATACATAGATTCATCGTTTTTGCGTCTCTGTGGTAAGGCTTATTATAAGGTAAATGCCGGGAATTTTTCTATAATTAACGTTACCCCGGCCGTAAAAAAAATCTTTAAAATTGCGGGACTGGCTGAAAGACTGAACTTAGGGTGACTTTTTTGGAAAATAAAAATTTTAAACCTAAAATTAATTAAGTAATGAAAATAATTATTAATAATTAGGAAATAACAAGAGGAGAGATAAATGGCTATCAAGTGTACCAAACAAGAAGGTGGCAAGGTTGTTTGTACGTTTTCGGGACTGATGGACACTACCCAGTGTTTGGAAGCGGAGAAAGAAGTGATGAACGCTTCTGAAGGTGCGGAAAAGATAGTTTTCGACTTAAATGGTGTTCAATATATAGCTTCATCGTTTTTGCGCCTTTGTGGAAAAGCTTCTCATAAAGTAAATACAGGAAACTTCTCTATCATCAACGCTACTCAGGCAGTAAAAAATGTCTTCACAATTTCAGGATTGGTCGAAAGGCTGAACTTAATTTGAATTAGCAGTGGGTTTCGGATTATAAAATTTTTAAATTGAAGTAGAAATTATCATGGGAGGAAGTTGTATGTCGATTGAGGCAGCAAAGAAAAGAGCAGATGACTTTTTAGTAAAAGCTAAAGAATCTGCGGCAATTTTTAGCCAACTTTCACAGGAACATGTTGACAGAATCGTGAAAGCTGTTTACGAAGCTGGATTTAAAAATAGAGTTAAACTGGCAAAAATGGCAGTCAAAGAAACTGGCATGGGCAGATGGGAAGACAAGGTAATAAAAAATGTGGTCGGGTCTCTGTTTGTTTATGAAGATATCAAGAATCTTAAGACAGTCGGGATTCTTTCAGATGACAGAGAAACGGGCATAATGGAAATAGCGCAACCTATTGGTCCTATCCTGGCTATAATTCCTGTTACCAATCCGACGTCCACCGTAATCTTTAAAACGTTAATTGCGCTGAAGGCGCGTAATCCTATCATCATTAGCCCCCATCAGAAGGCAATAGGATGTTGTGTTGAGACTGCAAAAATCTGTTATGAAGCTGCTTTAAAAGAAGATGCCCCCGAAAATTGTATTCAGTGGACGAGAGAAGAACCTATAGATTTTGCTACGTTCGACATAAAAGATTATTATGCGGAAACACAGGCTTTAATGTCTCATCCAAAACTTTCGCTCATTATAGCAACGGGAGGAGGGGGCGTAGTAAAAGCCGCTTATACGTCAGGTACTCCTGCCTATGGGGTGGGTTCCGGTAATGTCCCGATACTTATCGACAAGTCAGCTGATATTTCATTTGCTGTAAAGAATATACTTATATCAAAAACTTTTGACAATGGTACAATATGCGCAAGCGAGCAATCCATTGTTGTTGAACAGAGTATAGCTGATGCTGTTATAAAAGAATTTAAGGCTCAAGGAGGATATTTTTTATCAGAAGAAGAAATTAAGAAAGTTGAAAAAGTGGCTTTTGACAGAGAAAGAGAGATAATGAGTGCTGGTGTTGTAGGGCAGTCTGTCGAGAAGATAGCGCAGCTTGCCGGAATAAATGTTCCTGCCGGAACAAGTGTGTTGTTGGCGCCACTTAAAGGTGTTGGAGATGACTATCCTCTTTCATCAGAAATTCTTTGTCCTATTTTGGCTTTTTATGTAGCAAGAGATTTTAACTATGCGGTCAAGACCTGTATAGATCTTAATTTTCATGGTGGTATGGGGCATTCTGCCGGCATATATGCTAATGATGACGGTGTGATCAAGGAGTTTTCTACGGAAATGAGCGCAGGCAGAATATTAGTAAATACGCCATCTTCTCAGGGAGCTATCGGCGGTATATTCAATAAGATTCATACATCTCTTACTTTAGGCTGCGGGACTGCGGGAAAGAATATTACTACTGATAATATTACTGCCAAACATCTTATAAATATTCAGCGCGTGGCAAGAAGAAGAGGCAATGAAAGGTTTTCTAATTTTGATGCCAATCTTTTTTATGATGAATCTTTATCCACAGATGAAATATTAAGGAAATTTAATTTGAATTATTAGTAAAAAGTAGTGTAGAATAAGTATAATTTTATAAGATATATCGGGAGGGAAAATAATATGTCTGTTGAGTGTTCTAAATACGAGTCTGGAGTAGTAGTCTGCACCTTTTCAAATCGCATGGATACATCCAAGTGTCTAGAGGCTGAAGAAGATGTAATGAAAGCCATTGATGGTGCAGAGAAGATTATTTTCAATTTAGATGGTATTGATTACATAGCATCATCTTTTTTGCGTCTCTGTAATAAGGCTTTTGATAAAGTAAAAGCTGGAAACTTTTCTATGATCAATGTTACCCCGGCGGTAAAAAGAGTTTTTAAAATTGCAGGTCTGGCTGAACGTTTGAATTTGAGCTTGAATTAGAGTTTTTTTCTGTGTTTACATAGTCATCTTGTGCCTGATTCAATGTTGTAATGCTTCGGTTTTTTTGTTTTGTCATTTTGTATCCCGCAAGCAGCATATAATTCAGCTCTGGCGTCATGTAGCTCTTTTTCAGCTTTTATAAATGATTTTTGAGCATTAACCAAATCTTGTTGCGCTTGGCTTAGTATAGCAATGCTTTTTGTTTTTCCAGCATTGTACTGTTTAGCAGCCATGTCGCGTCTCTGTTTTGCCATTTGCATTGTTGATTCCAGGATTTTTCTTATGGCAAGTTGCATGGTTAACTTTAAATACGCTTCTTTAACCTCTTTGACTATCGAAATCCACTTTTTATGCAGGTTTTCCTGTTGCATTGCGTAGTCTGCACCTTTGATTCGCATTCCAGCAAGGTTGCGTCCAGGGCTAAGTCTTTCACTGGCGGATACAGAGGCATTAGAATTTTTGACAGTAGCGTTTACTCTGGGCGTTAACTCTCCAGCAGCAGAATATAAATCGTATTTAGCGGCTCTGAGAGCTGCCTTATGAGCCTTTAAGTCTAGACGGTTTTTAATGGCTACATTCAAGTAATAGTTTAAATTACGCCAGCTCTTTTTATCATTATTCATACTTTTTAAAAGAATACTTTTTTGAGTACCAATATTTGCGGGTAATTCAGCGCTGGTTATTCCCATATTTGCGGCTAACGCATAGCTGTTGGTTTTATATTTTTTTTCAGCCTCAATGGCGGCAGCTTTTGCCTTCAATTCATTTATTTTGAAATCTAATATGTCAGAGGTCGATGTTTTCTTTCTTAACATATTGCTGGCCATTTCTCTCTGGAATTCTTCGTTTTCCTTCTGTATTGTTGCTGCGAATTCATCCTCTTGCATATTGCTATGCGTAATGTTGATATCCTTTACCAGTTCCCTTCTATAATCATCTACGTCATATTGGGCTTTGTCTGCCAAAGCTTTAGCCATCAGTACGCCCATAACACTTGAAGGACTGACCTGATAAGTGGTATTTACTCCGCTTTTATTGCTGATGGAAACATTTGGGGTTAAATTTAACAGTGAGGAATAATAGCCGGCTTCTGCAGAAACTGCTTTCAGTTGTTTTATTTTGTATTCAGGGTTGTTTGACAATGCAGTATTTACAGCATCTCTTTCCGTCATGCCGGCTTCTGAATTTAATGGCTTATATTGTTGTAGTGAGGAATTGATGTAGCTATCAGAGTAAATATCATCCGACGGCGACGTGTTGCGCACACAGCTGCATAACTGTAAAGAGAGTATATTGAGTAAGATTAGAGTAGCCAATTTTATACTTTTCATGATGTAATTTTAATTCTGTTTATTAATTTTTTCCGAATATCTGTCTGGCTTGTTAGAGTCCAAAATACGAATATTTAAGATTCCCATTATGCTAGTTCTTAAAGTTTACAAGAACTTCTGAACCTGAAACAACATCAAAAAGTTCCTCGTCTATGGCCTCCTGACGCATTCTGTGAAATTCTCGAGTAAGATTTTCTAACAGTTCTTCAATGTTTTTTTCTGCGCGCTGCATAGCTGCGAGGCGAGTTGCATTTTCACTCATTAGAGATTCAGAGCACGCCCTGAAAAGCGATACAAAAAGGTATTCCCGGACCAATGCTTGTAATGTATCTCTCTTGCCATGCATAGATTCCGGAAGGTTTTTTGTTGGCCAACGTACTTCAGATATATCATGTAGCCATTGTTCGTCGAGAGGCAAAAGCCGTTGATTTACATGCTCATAAATAGATCCCGTCTTTGGACGATTGTGAAAAATATAAAATTGCGCATCATTGTTATTTTCTCGATACTCTTTGCTCTCGAGCAGTACTCTGGCACCTATCGGAGTAATGGCGCCAATGGAAGTTGGAACTTCGTACACTCCAGCCACAGGTACTCCGGAATATTCCAGTCGCGCGCGTATGCGCTCTCCGACAGCCCAAACATATTTTTCTCCGGGAAAAGCATTGAGGGTCTGAACAACATAATCAGCCAAAACATCATTGAACTGTCCGACCAATCCTTGATCAGAACCAAAAACTATCGCACCAATGGTGGTGGCTTTACCCTGGCTACCTTTTTTTCTTTCAGACATGATTTCTGTCGCTTCACGAAGACACACATACAGCCCTAGCTTTATATTGCGATAATATTCAGCAAGCGAACGAACGGAAGCCTCATATTGCCCGATATTTGAAGCAGCCAGGATTTTCATCGTCTTAACTACGGACTCCAGCTTCCTGGCTCCGGTTATTTTACGGTTAATACTGACTAATGTATCGCTCATATAATTGGTTTTAGAGCATTCCCTTTTTTGAGACTTACAATTAATAATGAAAATTCTGAAGACAATTTTATCACATAAAACTAAAAAAACATCTGCCTTTGATGGTCAGAGAGTAGTCTTGTATCATGGTTTTGATGTGATTTTTTATAGTATGGGCTCTAAACTGCCAATACGTGTTTTAGAAAGTCGAGCGCGCCTATTGTTAACAAAATTTATTGTGAAACTGGAAGTTTTTAGAATGCAATTTATCTGGCATTTTGGTCAGGGCTCTAGTATTTGCCGTAGTCTGCGTCTTCTGCAGCGAGAACGGGAGTAGAACCCGTAGGAAGCTGCAGAAGCTTTAGAGCGGACGACCGACCTCCCAAAAAACTTTCCTTTGTCAAACACATTTATGCGCTATAATACAATGAGTTATTATTTGGTTATTATTTTTGTATCATGCAATTTAGCTCTACCCCCATCAAAAAAACCAGTGCCTATTTTTTTTATAAAAATACCACAACTATAGGTTGCTACATAAATATTATAGTGGTCCCCATATTTTGGACAGTAATAGAAAATAAATAAGGTGTAATCTAAAATAACAAAAAAATAAAAATGAGGATTACACAATGGGAAAAGAA
>JAJXWI010000085.1 GCA_021781705.1 bacterium
CAAGAAATTCTTTTACCGCAGAAGATATGGAAAACCTGGCGCTGTCTTTAATGTTGGCATTGGTATATGGAAACAATTATTTGTATAGATATATGCGGTTATGCTTATCACAAATCAAGTCTTACAACTATTATATGTATAATAATTTTATACTTATTCAGAAACAGATAAATAAAGTGAATAAATTTCACAAAAATAAATAGAATAAAATATAAACAGTATTGAAATATTTATTAAATCAAGAAAAGAGTAAAAACAAGAAAAGCCAATTTTATAATAAAAAAGATGGGTGGGAGTTATGATAAAGCAAAAAAAATATGGAAATAAAAAGAATCATGTTAATTAAGAAAGTAGTAAACAAGTAAATATTACAAAAATAAAATTAAGGAATAAACAAATGAAATTCTCTAGTTTTAACAAACTATTAATAAACACAATCATAGGAGTAACAGCTTTTTGCGCTTCTGGTTTTGCAACTAACTTGACCAGAGAAAATGCTTACCTGGTTCATGCCACAAATTATTTTCCGGCTAACGGCGATATGATTCCGAGGAGCATTCCAAAAGCGGAAGATATACAAAGTGACGATGTAGCAATCTTTACTATTGCTCAACACTGTATGCCCCAACTGAGGAATACGCTTCATTGGTGTTTAAATAGTGTCCCTTATCCACATCAGTTAGAGGATAAACGAGAAATAAATCGTGGTCAATATCGATATGTAGTAATAGCACCATTGACTGAATTCAATTTTATTGCATCCGGATACTGGCAAGCTGTAAAATGATACTCTTACTTTTGATGGATTGCATTTTTGACCTCCGTAGTTTTTCGTCAAACATACATTGGTCGAAATCCATCAATTTTCAAAATTTTCTCATCTTATGGAATGACTGTGATTTGCATTAATGATTTTATGTTTTCCGGAGGGGATAACTATAAATTTGATGGAGCTACGGATATAAAAGTTTATAATAATTTGTTAGTCCGTGATATTCTTATTGACCGTATAAGAAAAGAAAAATTTTTAACGCTTCCACAACCCGACTGCTTGATAGACGTTGCCGAAGAACAAAGACTTAAAGAATCGGCTTAAATTATTTTCTTTAGCCTGTTGCCTACTCCTAGATTAAAGAGTTCCTTAATTGTAGTGGTTATTGTTTTTTTCGTGTCGGGAAAAATCCAGTCGGGCGCTATTTCATTAAGTGGGATTAGAACGAAATCTCTTTCTTTTGCTCTTGGATGAGGGATCGTGAGATTTTCTGTGGATATGATCATCTTTCCAAAAAGAATTATGTCTATATCTAACGTTCTTGAAGTGTCGCTTCGGTGTACATTAGGTCTGCCCAGCGCAGCTTCTGTTCTTTGGGTCAAAAAAAGCAACTCTTCGGGAGGTTTGTCCCATTTTCCTGTTATTGCAGCGTTTATAAAATCAGGCGTGCCAGGAACACAGTTTACTGCCGAATTCGAGTAAAGAGAAGAAATCACAATATTAGACAGACCATTTTTCTCAAGTATTTTTATTGCGGCAACGAGGCTTCTTTGTACATCTCCTGAATTTCCACCGATCGCAAGTGCTACATTTGTCATGTTATATTTCAGCTTTTGACGTCGATAAAACTTCCAGTATCCATAGCCGACAACATTAGTCGGCTTGGATAAGAAGGCAGGGGGCGGAAGTTAAAATTATCTACAAAACAGCAACTATCAACTATTTTCTGCTGATTCTCCTGGAGCTACCGGTTTTGCTGCAGGTTTTTTTATTTCGACATTGTGTGTTTCAATATCTTTATTTGCTGACGGGGCCGCGTATTGGTTTTCCATAGATAAAGCAACCGGTCTGCAAGAATGTACGCACTCATTGCAAAGAATACATTTGAAGCGGTTTATCTGCCAGACGCCTTTGGTTCTGTCTACTTCGATTGCTCCGGTAGGGCATCTCTTAGCGCAAAGCGTGCAGAGAATGCATTTAGCGGGTTCAAGAGCTATATGACCTCTTGAGTTTTTATAGAACTTAGCGGGTTTTACAGGATACATCTGGCATGCGGTTTTTTTACGCAGGCTTGATAATACTATTTTACACATTGTTAGAATGTCAGACATCTTTTACCTCTCAGTACAGCTTATGCATGGGTCTATGGAAATAATTATAGCAGGAACATCTGCCAGGTCGCATCCTGCCAACATCTGGAGCAGTGGTGGAATATTAGCAAAAGTAGGAGTCCTGACTCTAAATCTATCAAGGAATTTAGTTCCATTGCCTTTTACGTAATAGATTACTTCGCCGCGGGGTTGTTCTACTCTTGAGAAAAATTCTCCCGTTGGGAATCCTGTTACCTTTGTCTCTATTTCTCCTTCAGATATTTTATTGTAGCATTGGCGGATAATATCAAAAGACTGGTAGACTTCTTTGACTCTCACGAGAGACCTTGCATAGCAGTCGCAGGTATGTTCTACAATGGGTTCGAAATCTATTTTTTCGTAAGCACCATATTTGAGCATTCGCGTATCCGATTTTATGCCGCTTGCTCTTAATGTAGGGCCTACGGCGCCGAGCTTAGCTGCGTTTTCTTTGGAGAGAACACCCACGTTAGACCACCTATGAATGATTGTGAAGTCCTTTATGAATACTTCTGCTATTTGTTTGTATTCTTCTTCGACTTTGTCAAGCTGCTTCATGATTCTTGTAAAAGTTTCCTTAGAAATGTCTTTTCTTACACCCCCGACTTTTACCGCATCAAAAATTACTCTCCCGCCCGTAGTTTCTTCGAAAATGTCAAGGACCATTTCTCTTACTCTCCAGCTATGCATAAATAGGCTTTCGAAGCCGATGGCGTCAGCTGCAAGTCCGAGCCAGAGAATATGGCTGTGTATTCTTGAAAGTTCTCCCCAGAATACTCTCAGGAAAAGGGCTCTTTCCGGTACTTCTAAATTCATTACTTTTTCGATGCCTTGAACGAAGCCTACGCCGTGTATCAAGCTGCAAATACCGCAAATGCGTTCAGCGACGAGCACCATATCCTGAAAAGATTTCTTCTGGCAGAGCAGTTCAAGCCCTCTGTGAACGAATCCTACATTAGGAATTGCCTCTACCACTTTTTCGTCTTCAAGAACCAGATCCAGGTGAATCGGCTCTGGCAGAACAGGATGCTGCGGTCCAAAAGGGATAATAGTACGATTAGCCATTTTTACGCCTCCTGTTTTTTGTTAAAGGGTGTTTTTTCATTAATGCGGTAGAACTTTCCGCCAAAGTCTATCTTATTGCCGATTACTTTTATTCCGAACAAATCGTGCAATTCGTTCTCGTAAGCAAATGCCGCAAAATAAACATCTGTAATGCTCGGAAGTTCAGAGCCTTCCAGTGGAAGCTCTATTCTTAAGCCAAGGAATTTATAATCCTTGTCAAACGTATAATCCACAATCAGTTTATCCAGTCTGGTGCAACATATCTGCACTAGCCTGTATTCGTCTTTAAAAAGCGGAGTTACTCTGCTGAGCAGCTCCTCCTTTGTTATATTGATTATTTCCTGTTGTTCAAACATAATTTATACCTCGTAAGGATCCCTCTTATTTCTGCTTGTTTTTCTTTTTTTCTTCCAGAACTGCCAGTCCTTTGACTACTGCGTCAATGATTACTTCGGGTCTAGCGGCGCAACCTGGAGCATAAACATCAACAGGTATTACCTTGTCGATTCCGCCTAAAGTGTTGTAGCATTCTGCAAAAAAATGTCCAGTACATGCGCAAGCGCCCACAGCTACTACTACTTTTGGTTCGCCCATTTGCTCGTAAAGATTTTTAATTACATCTATATTTTGGGAATTTACAGAGCCAGTAATCAGAAAAACATCAGCGTGCTTAGGGTTACCTGTATTTATTATTCCGAAACGTTCGATATCGTATTTTGGCATAAGGGCCGCCAGAACTTCGATATCGCAGCCGTTGCAGCTGGATCCGTCATAATGGAGAACCCACGGTGATTTTTTGAAAAAACCCATAATCGTGACTCCTTATATTAAAATGATAAAATATACAGTAAAAACAGATTTCCTACGCCGAGTATCAGTGTGGCTAACCATGCCGACTTTAGCATCAGCTCCCACTTGAAACGAGCATTGACGTTGTCAATCAAAATTTCAATAAAATAAACACCAATAACAACCAGTACTCCCAGGATAGGTACGTTTGCGAAGAACAGATACACTAACCCAAGCATAAACACAGTTTCATACCAGTGAGCTATTTCAAAGTAGGCCAGAGATGGCCCGGCAAACTCTGTAGTCAGACCCTTTACCAATTCCTGATGGCCGTGGTGTGATGTTGACAGGTCAAATGGAGATTTTCTCAGTTTGATAGTCAGAATATAGGTTAAAGCTATAAATACGCCGGGAAGATAGATAAAAGGCATACGGTTTGTTTTTATTATCTCCGACACATTGAAACTGCCTGTTACCTGAAACAGCGCCACAGCCGTGAGAAGCAGCATTGGCTCGGCAGAAAGCATTTGCAAAAGTTCTCTATCTGCTCCGATAAGCGCGTATGGAGAATTACTGCAATACGCTGCCAGTACAATAAAGACGTTTGCTACTATCAAAGCGAATATTGCAAGGAGAAGATTTCCTCCGCCAAAAAATATGCAGCCGCTGAGAATAGTGAAGATAAGGAAGCAAAGTACATAATCTCCATGATACTTGTTTACAACTAAATTTTGCTTACCAAAAAGCTTCAATACGTCATAGAAAGGTTGTAGCACTGGAGGTCCAACTCTGCTTTGCATGCGTGCCGTGATTATCCTATCGGCACCTGAAATTAAGCCTCCGACCAGCGGAGCCAGTATTAAAAAAATGATTACTGCGATAATAACACTCATGACATTACATTCTCCATTACAAACATTAATATCCATAAAATCAGTGAAGACAGAATAGTAGCATTGAGCAACTTCTTTTCACTAAAATATTTTTCAATGTAATAATTCCTGAAAGACCAACTTCTGGAAGCCCCAAGAGAACCCAGATATTCGCCCTTTTCTTCTACGTTAACGCCTGCTAGATATGGTTTTGTGAAAACTACATTTCTGCGACGCGCCACTATTGTTAGAGGCGGAAGGATCATCATTACCAGCATTAGCAGAATAGTAAGTTGAACGCCTTCAGAAAATAATGGACACTCTCCGTACATTGGGACTATCCATAATTTTCCGATGTACGGGTAGAATACAACAGATATTATAGTAAGCCCTGCAAGTCCCCAGAGGCCTATCCATTCAATCCCAATATCCTTGTGATATTCAACAGGTTTTTTGTCTGTTATAGCTATCAAATATCCCATCCATTTTGTCCAGAAGAAGAGCATCAAAGAACCACCAAATATAACTATTGGAGGAAATATCGGATTTCTGAGTGCCAAAGCCTGAATCACTGCCATTTTGCTTATAAGCATACCGAATGGCGCAAGAAACATTCCGCTGATACCTATAATCATTATAATTCCCATGCGGTGCATGTTGTAGCAAAGCCCATACATGTCTTCGATATCTTGACTACCTGTTGCGTTGTCAACAGATCCAACAGATATGAACATGAGAGCTTTCGCTACCGCGTGGAATATAATCAGTAATAGCGCCGCACTTAATGTGAACGGGGTACCTATTCCTGCGCATAGGATTATCAGTCCAAGGTTTGCTATCGTAGAATAAGCAAGAACCTTCTTCGCGTTCCTTTGAGATATTGCAAGAGCTGAACCAGCGAGAAAGCTCAATCCCCCGATTAAGGCTATTATAGCGCCAGCATCAGTGTCCTGGAGTATCGGAGAACACCTTAATACCAAATATACCCCGGCCTTAACCATTGTGCTGGAGTGCAGCAGCGCGGAAGATGGTGTAGGCGCTACCATTGCGCCAAGAAGCCACCCGCCGAATGGATATTGAGCGGCTTTGTTCATTCCCGCAAAACAGAGGAAGAGGATTGGTACTAATACCAGAGATTTCTTTGAAGCAAGAAGGAGCTGCAGATCTATTGTGTTACAAACATTTGCCGCATAAATTATCCCCATAGCAAATGCGAGTCCGCCGATAAGCAGCATCCAGACGGCTCTAAAAGCATTGTTCATAGCTTCTTCTGTTTTGCTGTAGCTGATCATTATGAATGAGCAAAGAGTTGTGATTTCCCAGAAGAAATAAATCCATGTTATTGAATTTGAGAACACCAACCCATACATAGCAAAGAAAAATAGAAATACTGTTGCTATAAAAAGATGACTGCGATCAGGTATCTCATGATGGTGTTCGTGGTATTTTTTCATATACCCTACAGTATAGACAGCTATAAGACAGCCTACTATGCCGATAACCAGCGCCATGATTACGGCCAGGTTGTCTAAAAATATGTAGCGATTCATTTCCGGCATTTTACCGGCAAAGTCATAATACAAAACTAGTCCATACTGAATCACTACCATTAACGGTATCCAGTACTTCTTCAATGGCAAGCTGCGGCATATGTACAGAAATACCAGCGCTACTATCACGTCTCCCAGCATTACCAAATTGTTGGTAAAATGAGAGCTAATATAACGAAAGCCTCCGGTGTGTCCAATCTGCTCAACGGCCAGCCCAATCGAGCCTATTATGATTAGTATTGACGATATTAACACTATCCACTTCTGCGCCTCATAGTTCTTTTTCGTGAATAGAAGCAATACCGCAGGGATTAGTGGGAACAATATCAGGAATGTTACCCAATCCATAATTTTCACCTCTACGTTTGTTGTTTGATTTATATTAAAAATCGACAAAATTCCTACACTACAAATCAAACCTGTAAAATCAACCTGTAGGCTGAAAAATAGTAATAAAATTAATGAGAAGGTATGATGATCGTTAATTTAACGATTGATAACCCAGTATATTAGTTTTTTAATTATAATGTAAAATGGGCGCATAAAATATAGCTTATTTTTTAAGGGGGGAAAAAACTTCGCAAAAATAATTTCAGCAATAAAGACACATTATATTTGTGGAAATGGTTCGTCTGCCGGATTCGACGGCTCGGGTATGAATATACTGGCGTGCCGATGGGCTAACGGGTATGACCGATTGCCAGGTGTTTGGCGGAACTATCAGAGCCCAATTTCAGGTAATGGCGAATGCGTGCAATCTATACAGTTTATGACGAGATTAATATTCAATGATCCTGATGAATTTATGTAGGCGGTGCTGAAAAACAGTTTTAAGGTTTTTTGATAAAATATTTTTCTTCTCTATGCATTTTGATGTTAAGAAAAAACACGGGATTTTTTTTGCAAAACTGGCAAAAATACCATTTGAAGGTATCATTCGGATATTAGAACTTACAGGTAAAAGTTTTTACAAAACCTGAAAATCAAGCAGGGAATTTTTGTGATAAATTTTAAACTAAAAAAGTTATTAACAGTTATGTTGCTTCTTTGCTTATGGCAGAATGCAAAGTGTGGTATTATTTTTCTCACAAATGGGATGGATTATAGGTTAAAATTTGCAGTAATGCTTGCTAATGACGACATACATGAAAAAAAATTTATTTTTCTTGATCCTAATGAGTCGTGTATACTTACAGTCAACGTTTCTCAAGGAGAGAGACTTTGGGTTGCTTATGCAGGTACTATCTGTAAATTGCCCGGGAAGAGGCATTATCGTGCTATAGACTTGACTGATAACGAAAACCATAGTGTAATAGTAAGAGATATACCTTCATTTTTCAGGGGTCCCGTTGAATCTGAGAAACTCCCCTTTTCTATTTCGTGCACAATGGAACCAAAATGGTTTCATAAGGAACCTTTGACTTTTGATAACAGGAACCAACCACCCATATATCTGGCCACATTTAAAGCGAGTGGTATATATTCAGATGGTTGTAATTCACGTGTTCCTTTGATTGTATATAAAAGTTCTTCAGAGGCAGTTCCTGTTCCTCTACAATATAGTGTTGAGTTTGGTTCGGATCGAATAGGTCATTTACCTTATATTATACAAGATGCTATAGCTGGTAAATATCCTGCCATAGACCGATCTCATGGGTTATTTGAAGGACTCGTCAATTGTGGAGTTGAACGTATTTTTATAACGGCATGTGGATTTGGTCCATTACCAATCCATAATTCTGGCGCTTCTCTTCCTGATTTTAACTTTGACCTATCTAAATTTATAACGCTTGACTCACTATATAATCCTGAATTTAATCAAAATGTTTTTATTGGCATTTTAGGAGTCAACGGAATAATGCCCTGGAATTTTTGTTCAGTAGGGCACGAATTCATTGACAACAAGATTTTCACACCTAAGGCATGCACAAAGAATGATTTTGGGTGTTTCTTCACACGGCCTGGTTGTGAGTATGTTTCTTGCTATGTTGTAGCTATTACATCAGATCTAAAAAGTATTTTAATCACGCATGTTTTAGTTGCGATATCAGAAATAGGAGTTGAGGAAATACGAAGAAG
Organism: bacterium; assembly: GCA_021781705.1. Taxonomy (GTDB): domain Bacteria; phylum Verrucomicrobiota; class Lentisphaeria; order Victivallales; family GWF2-38-69; genus JAJXWI01. Next base: position 8,477 of record JAJXWI010000085.1, read on the forward strand.
TATTTCCAGCGCAATAAATTTTCAAGAAATACCTATCTCATTTAAAATGGCGGCAGGAGAAAATGAGAGTAAACTGGCGTTAGAAAACACAGGGAATGTATTAGAAACCATGAGTAGCGATTGGTGCGAAAGGAAAGGGCCATTCACATATTATTGCTCAAAATATTTCCCTGTTGAAGAAGGTTTGTCATATATCCTAACAGGGGAATTAAGATCGGCAGGTACTATTGAGAGCTCAGCCTACTTTGGTGTTGCCTGTTATGACGAAAATAAGAGTTTTGTTCCTATTATTTGTTCCTCCTATTATAACAAAGAAACAGAGACGGAACTAGTTGAAGACTGCAATGCTGCAGATAAAGTCATATTTGTAAACGCAAGCAACTGGCTCTACGATAAATCCGCTTGTATTGCTTTTAATGTTGATGACGGAACGGCGAAAAACAGCCAGAAACTATTATCTTCTAGAGTAGAAAGAGTCGCCGTCAGAAGCGACGACGCATGGGAAGTACATCTATTAAACGGAATTGATAAAAATTATCAAAAAGGTACAAAGGTAAGATACTCACGTACAAAAAAATGTTGTTTATATTATGGTATTCCCAAAGAAAGAATATCACGTGACTGGGAACAATGTAAATATACAGTCTGCGAACTTAAATCTTTTCCGTCAATAAAATATATAAAAATAGTGTTATCGGGAAACCATTTACAAGATAAAAATGCAGTGTTACAATATAGAAATATTGAATTAAAAAGTTATTAAGAAAATAGCTTTTTTAGTAAATTTGTGTAAACGGTCTTTCTTTTAAAACGAATCACAAAATGGCTAAGTGGCAGTTTCCAGTCACGTATTGGCATAGTCCCTTTTGGGTACGCATTTTGTAATGCCAGATATACTATCTTAAGAATACCCTCATTATTTGGAAATGTTTCTCCTTTTTTGGCAATATTTAAGCTTAAAGTTTATAATCAGAAGTGTTGATGTTTGTTTTTTAGGGATTTCAATCTAAATTTTGTTCCTACAAGGTTATTTTTTTTAATATTTTTTTAGGAGTAATATAATATGAAAAGATTTCTAGCGGAGATCG
>JAJXWI010000086.1 GCA_021781705.1 bacterium
ATTCCGGAAGAAACTGCAAAACTGCTAGCTAGTAAAGGAATATTATCCGTAGAAGGGTTGAAAACTGTTGATAAGAACGACCTTCTCGCAATTGAAGGGCTCACAGAAGAAGCTGTTAACGGCATGATGGAAACTGTTAAAAAGTTAGGGTAGATTAACGCTTGAGCCATTAAAAATTTAAACAAGATTCTGGAGGCTGTTATGGTAAAAGGTAAAAAAGAGATAAAGCAAGAAGTAAAACAAGATTTAATTGAAACAACCATAGAAGAAATAGCTGAAAACTATGGGGTCAGCAGTGATTTTGTACTTAAAGAACTGAAAAAAATAGGGATAAAGAAAAAAGCAGCTACCGAGACCATTGAAGAGGGTTCTCTCGAAAAGGTGTTCACTCATTTTGACGAAATTAAAAAGGGTGAAAAATCTCCTAAGAAAGCAAAAGCAGATAAAGAAATTGACAAGGTAAAAGAGATTTGCCTGAGTTCTCCAATTACACCCAAAACTATAGCAGATGCAATGGGCAAAAAACCTACGGAAGTAGTGATGGCTCTGATGCAAATGAACATACTGGCATCAATAAACCAGGCAATTGATCCAAAATCAGCTAAAGCCATGTGCAAAAAATATGGCTATGAGCTCGTAATAGAAAAACTCGAAAAAGAATCTGCAAGAGACGAACAGAAGCAAAAAACCGAAGAATCGAAAAAGGAAGAACAGGCTGTTGATTCTCTGGAAAATATGGAAAAGCGTCCGCCAGTCGTTACTTTCATGGGGCATGTAGACCATGGGAAGACATCTATTCAGGACGCGATAAGAAAAACGAACGTAGTAAAAGGCGAAGCCGGTGGGATTACCCAGCACACTGGAGCATCGGTAGTAAAGCATAAGGAAGAAACAATAGTATTTATAGACACGCCAGGACACGAAGCTTTTACAGCAATGCGGTCAAGAGGTGCGAATGTTACTGACATAGTAGTTCTTGTTGTGGCTGCGGACGATGGATTTATGCCGCAGACAGTTGAAGCCTTAAGCCATGCAAAAGCTGCAAATGTTCCTATTATTGTAGCTATAAATAAAATAGATTTACCTACTGCCGACCCGAACAAAGTGTTGTTGCACATGCAGCAAAATAATCTCATGAGTGAAGAATGGGGAGGAGAGACCGGCGTTGTAAAAGTTTCAGCTATTACCGGTGAGGGATTAAAAGATCTGCTTGATAGAATTTTGCTTGAAGCGGAAATTCTCGAACTTAAGGCAAATCCAAAACGCCCGGCTGAAGGAATCGTTTTGGAAGCCGCGCTGGAGCAGGGGCACGGAGCTGTGGCAAATGTACTCGTTACAAATGGTACATTGAATGTAGGAGATGTAATTTTATGCGAGCAATATTACGGCAAAATAAAAGTTTTAATAGATGATGCAGGCAACAAAGTAAAGTCAATAGCCACCAGCCTCCCGGCAAAAGTTGTGGGCATGTCAGGCGTTCCTATGGCAGGAGCCGCATTTAAGGTATGCAAAAGTGAAAAAATAGCTGCAGCCTTGGCAGGAACAAAAGCGGAAGCAACCAGAACAAAAGGTTTGACTCGTACCGTGGTATTTAGTCTTGAAGATCTATTTTCAAATACAAAAAATAATTTGAGAAATGACCTTAACTTAATAATAAAAACTGACGTACAGGGAACGGCTGAAGCAATCAGAGATTCCCTTCTTAAACTGCCGTCTGAAAAAATCAAAGTCAATGTTGTACACTCCGCTGTAGGCGCCATTTCAGAAAGCGATATACTTTTAGCTTCCGCCTCAAAGGCAATAGTTGTGGGATTTCATGTAAAGGTCAATCCTGGAGTTAACGACCTGGCAAAGAAGCAAAGCGTAGAAATTCGTCTTTACAGCATTATATACGAGCTTATTGAAGATATTAAGGATGCCTTGGAAGGCAGATTAGCCCCTGATCAGAGAGAAATACGCCTTGGGAAAGCCAGAATTCTTCAAATATTTGAAGTTTCAAAGGGCCCTAAAGTCTGTGGTTGTATGGTAGAGGAAGGCCTTATAAGAGTAGGGGCAAAGACAAGGGTATATAGAAATAAAGAACTTATATTCAACGGACAGGTACAATCTCTGAGAAGATTTCAAAATGATGTAAAAGAAGTTAAATCAGGGCAAGAGTGTGGAATTAGATTAGACAATTTTCTTGATTTTCAGGAAGACGATTTTATTGAGATATACGAAGTTGAGTTCAAGAAAGCCTCGTTATAGAAGGATGTAATTATGAAAGAATCCTTAAGGATGACCAGAGTTAACGAACTCATTCAGAGGGAAATAGCAAACCTTCTGGAAAAAATGATAGAAAGGCATAGCGGGGTTTTAGTTTCTGTAACTGAAGTCATTACCACGCCTGATCTCAAGCACGCCAAGGTATATATAAGCGTGATGGGTAGTCCAGAGCAAAAAAGGAACTACTTTAAAAATGTAGAAAAACACAGAGTTCTAATACAGTCGGCAATAGCTTCGCATATAAAAATAAAATACACGCCAGTACTCCATTTTACACAGGATCACAGGGTGGAAGAAGCAAACAATGTCTTGTCTATAATTAACGAATTAGAAAAAAAAGAAGACTCTTTATCAAATGATGACAAATAACTCCCTTTCGTGTGTAAAAGAAGCTTCCGAATATCTTCTAACACTAGATAATATAATCATTTTCACTCATGAACGTCCCGACGGAGACGCGATAGGTTCTGTTTTTGCTTTGCAAAAAGCGCTTAAAAGATCAGGGAAAATGGCTGATGTTTATTTCTCTGAAAGCTTGTCAGCTCGGGACTCAGCTTTAATTAATGAAAATACCTATATCTCTAAAAGAAGAGCAAATCATGATTATAGTGTTTGCATAGCCCTTGACTGCGGAAATTTTGAAAGATTGGAAACTTTTGATAAAAGGAAAATGCTAAATATTCCAATACTGAACATAGATCATCATCAGGATAATACTTTGTTTGGAGCGCGCAATTTCGTCGATTCAAAAGCTTGTGCTACCGCAGAAATAATATTTGACATATTGCTAGCAGGCAAAAATGAAATAACAGGCGATATTGCAAACTGCCTGCTTATGGGAATAATGCTGGATACCGGAGGACTCAGATTTGACAACACGAATGCCAACGTTCTCCGCAAAGTTGCAACGCTTGTAGATCTAGGCGCTGAGTATAATTTGATTGTAAAAAACATATACTTTACAAAACCGTTGGGAGTAATGACTCTTGAATCTGATGTAATTCTTGCTCATACTAAAATTGCATGCAATGGGAAATTTGCTTATGCCTATTTAAGCGAAAAACTCTTAGATAAACATAAAACAAAATACAAAGATACCGAAGGCACAATAGATTACATAAGAACTATTGATGGGCTGATTATTACGGCTATTCTCAGTAAGAATAAAGATGGGTTTAGAGTCTCTTTGCGCTCGAATAACGCCAATTATCCTGTAAGCACTATCGCTAAGGAAATGTCGGGAGGCGGACACAAGCTGGCTGCAGGCTGTACAATAAATGTCAACACCATCGAGGAAGCCGAAAAAATACTACTGGAAAAAGTATCCTCGATTTTAAAATAAATTCAAATTTCCCAATAAATCAACAGCGAATGGCTTCATGAAACTCTGGCAGATTTTATTTTCCTTAAATGGAACCATAACTAGAAAACAGTGGTGGATATATACTTTGATAGCTTTTGTTTTGCTTTTTTGGGTCGTTTTTCCTGCTCTTTTCGCCTTTGGAATGGTATTAACTTATCTGGATATGGGAAAAATATGGATATATGCAGGAAAAATAATAGAGATATTCTCTATTTGTGCGACGCCAATGCTGGCTCTCTGGTGTTTTTCAGTTTTAAATATTAAGCGGCTGCGCGAACGTGGTCGTAAGTGGACTGGAGTGTTAATGCTTTTAATTTTTAGTTTCATGTTTTATATGGCTGTTCTTTTAATCCCAGGCGCCATCACCGACATTAGGGTTTCTCAAGATTTTTATTTACTTACGGTTTGCATTGTATTCTTTATGATAGGAATATGGCCGCTAATTGAGCTTGGATTTTTAAAAGGAACTGCTGAATCAGACAGATCGACGATAAGTGACAAGTGAAAAAATAAATATTAAGCAGAGTGCGTCATTAAATCAAGCGGACAGCTTTGGAAAATTTTAAATTTTAAGTTAAAAATACCACAATTCAACATTTAAAATTCAACCTTCAAAATTTATTATAGGGGCGATTCCTTCAACCATGCGTTTTAGCAAGGCGCTGAAAGCGCCGCATTCCTATCTATTGACGTACATTTCAGAGTAATATTTCTGGTAATGACCGGAGGTAACGCTTTCCAGCCAGTTTTTATTGTCCAGATACCATTTGACTGTCAGTTCTATTCCTTCTTCAAACGTTACGGATGGTTTCCAGTTTAATTGGGACATTATTTTAGTATTGTCTATAGAGTAACGCCTGTCATGACCGGGTCTATCCTTAACAAATGTGATTAATGATTCGGGTCTCTTTAAAATCCTTAGCAGAGTCTTCACAAGTTCAAGATTTGTTTTCTCATTGCACCCGCCGATATTGTAGACTTCTCCAGTTTTTCCGTGGTTAAAAACTTCCCATATAGCAGTACAATGATCTTTTACGAACAGCCAGTCCCTTACCTGCAGGCCGTCACCATAAACAGGAAGATTTTTATTCGCAAGAATATTGTTTATGCAAAGAGGAATCATTTTTTCAGGGAACTGATAAGGCCCATAATTATTTGAACATCTAGTGGTAACCGTATCAAGTTTAAAAGTATGATTATATGCTCTAACAAAATGGTCTGCGGAAGCCTTGCTCGCGCTGTAAGGTGAGTTCGGACTTAAATTGGTGTTTTCTGTAAATTTTCCATCATTGCCAAGCGAACCATAAACCTCATCCGTAGATACCTGCAGAAAGCGTTTTATATTGAATTTTACGGCATTTTGCAGAAGATTGAGAGTTCCTAGAACATTTGTTTTAACAAAAATATCAGGATCGCTTATAGATCGGTCGACATGCGACTCTGCCGCAAAATTTATGATGCCTTCAATATTGTGATTTTGAATGGTCTGAGCTAGTAAAGATTTATCCTGAATGTCTCCATGGACAAAAACGTATCTGGGATTCTTAATGCAATCCTCAAGGCTTTCAAGATTGCCGGCATAGGTCAAAGCATCATAGTTTATTATTTTTACGTCATCGGTAGTGTTAAGCAGCATTTTGATGAAATTTACGCCAATAAATCCTGCTCCGCCAGTTACAAGTATATTTTTCATTATTTAGCCTTGCCTGCAGTTTGAAAATTGTTTATAAGTTTTTCCATTTCACTATCTATTTCCTTGCCCTTGTCCATGAGCGGAACTATTTTGGGGTTGGCATTAAGTTGTTTTGCCATTTTAGCATGTAAATCTAAAATGGTTTTGTGAAGAATTCTCAAATTTACATCGTCCTTAATAACCTGCACCCTCTGCTGGTAAATCTGCATTGAAACTTGCCTTCTCTGGTTAATGAGTTCATTCATTTTTGCTTTAAACTGCTCTGGCGCCATGGTCGTTTGATCCGTTGTTTTCTGAGCAGCAGCAGATGTTTGAACAGAGCTGGGAATATTTTGCTTAGGTACGGGTTGCGGGTCTGCCGCATTCAGCATGCCAAAAATAAACATTGGAAAAATCCCGGATAAAAATACTTTTCTCATAAACTATTAACCTTATTTAAATTTTAAGAATATCTTCCTCTTTATAATATTCGCTTAATACCTCTCCGGCAAGGTAGAGAGAGCCCGTAATAAGGGTTTTACTTCCTTTTGTCATATCAAGCGCCTCCTTGACAGATTTGCAGGGTATGCACTTCGTGTCGAAATCATAATTTTCATGTAAAAGCAGAACGATTTTTTCGGGCTCGAAACATTTTCTTGATGTTTTTATTGGAACAAATATAAATCTATCAGCGATTTCAGATAAAGCAATTATTGCTTCCTTTGGATTTCTTTCCGCGAGGCACCCGAAAATTATTGTAAATTTTTCTTTAGGATAAGAGTTTTTCATAGTCGAAACGAGTTCCTCTATTCCCTGCATGTTGTGAGCTCCATCCAGTATCTTGCCGTCAGGAAGGATTTGTATTCTCGCGTGCCACTGCAATTTTGACAATGCTCTTAAAGCCCTGGCAAGATCAAAATCATATTTTTCTGCAAGATAGTTCAAAATACAATAGGCTATGCGCATATTATGAGGCTGGAAACTGCCATGCAAAGCAAGATCAAAACAGTTATTTTCATCTGCCGGCAATGAAGAATCAGTCGTTACTGAAAACTTCCAATGCCCAAGCCCTTTCCCTGTTTTTGAAAATTCCAGAGTTTCACTATCAAAATAAAAACACTGCGCCCCATTTTGTTCAGCAACTTTCCTTATTACATTGAGAGGGGCATTTGGAATATTCCCAAGAAAGAGGGGAACATTCCTCTTTATTATTCCTGCTTTTTCATAAGCAATTTTCTCAAGAGTGTCTCCCAGATGAATTTGATGATCAAGGCCAATAGTTGTTATCACGCTAGCTATTGGGTTTACAACAGAAGTCGCATCAAGCCTTCCACCCATGCCAGTTTCCCAAATCACAAAACCACATTTTTTTGAAACAAAAAACTTTAAGGCTATAGCAACAGTGGCCTCAAAAAAAGTTATTTTTATTCCTTCGGTATGTAATCGTTCTATCACAGGCCATATTTCTTCAACAATGTCAGAGAATTCTTCCTTGGAAATTCCTGAATTATTAAATCTGAATCGTTCTCTTATCGAAACCAAATGTGGGGATGTGAAAAGACCCGTATTGAATCCTGCCGATTCCAAAGTTTTAGAAAGTATGGCGCAAACGGAACCTTTTCCGTTTGTCCCTGCAACATGTATGAATTTTAGCCTTTCCTGAGGGGTTCCGAGCAGCGAAAGAAGTTTTTTTGTATTACCAAGCCCCAGCTGTATGCCGAAAATTTCAAGGGCGTATAATTTCTCTAACGATTTTTGATATGAATTCATAAAAGTTGAAAACCTAAATTCTTTTATGCCTCAGGTTTCTGCAGTCAGTGCACATAAACTCTTTAAGTCCGTATACGATTGCATCTTTAGAACTTTTGCAGACTATTATTTCATCTTCTGAGTCAACGGAAATAGCATCGGATGAGTTGTCCGCAACCATCATAGCGGGGCCGCGAAGAATTTTTATACAAATGATCGAATCTTCCGGAATGATTATATGATCTTCTCTTTCTCTGGAATTACTGAAGGCCATACCGATTCCAACCCTGAAAATAGTTCCCGTAATGCTTCTGAAATATGCAGTACTTCCATGAGGTGTGGCTATTCCAAAAGAGTCACTGGCGGCCTCTTTGGAATAAACATCTCCATCTATAGTTATTTTATAGCGTATCGCGCTTACCCTATTATAATTATGAATAAAGATATCGTTTAAAGCTAAAATTTCTCTTCCGTGAAAAGACGCTGATAGTTTCATCATGTTTGATTTCTGCAACCGGCCGCTTACAAAATATTTTATCAAATTTTCATGAGAATGTTTTTTACAAAGAGGCGAGGTTTGAGTATCGCGAATCGGAAATTTCGGGATTCCTTTAAATGTACGTTCCGCAACAAGAAGAGATCCATCTCCGCCATAAGAAATTACTATATCAGGCGCCCCATTTTGGATTACCTCAACTCCATATTGCTCCAGAAGAGGAACTATATCTTCAGGATAATTGCTTACAACAACTGCCTTCACTCAGCACCCCCAACATCTCCCATTGAAATTGTCATGGAATAATTAAATTAATATTTTGTACCGCATACTAAATCAGCTATAAAAAGAATGAAGTTTGACTTTACTATTGAATATAGCTTCTTGCAAATACTTTTTATTATTTCTAAAAAAAATGAAATCTTTAGATTAAAATAGTTATTACTTTTGGTTAATAACCAATTTTGTCAAAGAGCTAGAATGCACATCGAGGCAGGCTATTGTTTTTTAGCAATTTGCGGTGGGGTACATATTTTTTTATGGTCTTTCCAATCTTTTCTTTGACATTCTGTCGAGCAATAATAAGTTTTTTTACATCTGGAACATATTGGGAACTTATTTTGTTTATCTTCTAATTTTGTACAGCCCGCACATTTATGTAGATCTTCATCATGAGACACGTCATAATGCTCTACTATCCTGGGGCATCTTTTTTTATGATTAGGCCAATCTCGTACCTGGCATCTTTCCGAACAATAAATTTCATCACAGATGCACGACGCTAAGAACTGATCCGGGTGAGCTTCTAATTTTTCACAACCAGCACATTTATTTAAAGCTTTTTCTTTTCCCATGAACCGACTTGATGGAAGCTCTACTTTTATCCTTGGTACGAAGACTGCTGGCATGGTTTCAGTCCCTGTATCTTCAGGTGGTCTCATAATCATTAATCCTTTTGTAAGTACATCCGAAGAGCAACCAAAAGCTGGAGCAAGGCACGTCCCTGGTCTGGCAACACAAGACTCTTCGTTGAATACTACTGGTAAAGTTTTTCTTTCTACTTCCGCTAAATCAACCTCTCTTCCCGTTATCAAATCCTCCGGTTTGCTATTAATAGTAACTGCGAATTGATAATAAATTTTAATCCATCCTTCAAGCGCATAATGGTAGCAAAATACATATTCGTATAGATTATAAACATATTGTTCCAAAGCCTTTTCAGAGATATTTCCTTTTCCTCTGGAAAACATGTCAGCCTCACTAATACTTAAGTCAATCATTACTGTTTTTAAAGCCCTAAGAAAAGCTGGGTTGGTGTAAAAAATTTGGAAGCTATTTTCGTAATAGGGCAGAAAGTTAGTCCTTTCATGCCGATGTGTTCCTTCTGCCATAATAATTCCGAACTTTTCTAAATCACCTCTTCTCGTCTCTATTTCGGCTTGTAATGGAATCGGCAGCATATCTACGTCTGCATAAACAAAAGCATAATTAGTGCTATCAACTATTTTCTGTTGTAGCATTTCATACGCGAACAATACGCGAACCAAATCTACCCTAGCATAAATAGGTACGTTAGGCGAAAAAGCTCTTTTAGCTGCGGGGTTTTCCTATAAGAGGCCTAAAAAAAGCATACCTCTTACTGCTCCATCGAAAAAAGAAAAACTATTGAGAGTCAAAGCAATTCTTAGTGAGATAAAAGAAATGGTCAATAAAGAGCAAACAGAAGTGCCTGCTATAGATGAAAGCCATTTTTCAACAGAGCCTTATCTTATAAAAGGATGGTTTAAGAAAGGTGAACATTTTTTCCCTACCGACGCCAAAGCAAAAACAAAGCTGCACGAT
>JAJXWI010000087.1 GCA_021781705.1 bacterium
GATAGTCTCAAAAGACAAATCAAGAAACTCTTTTACCGCAGAAGATATGGAAAACCTGGCGCTGTCTTTAATGTTGGCATTGGTATATGGAAACAATTATTTGTATAGATATATGCGGTTATGCTTACCATATGTGATATGGATAGGAACCCAGAAGTAAATTTGGGATTGTACCCATCTGCTGAGCTTTCAATTCTTGTAACTTTATCTAAAGAGGGGATGGATGTATATAACACTTGCATGTTTCATGAAGAAATAATTATTAAGGGTTCTTTTCTTGAGGAATTTAATAAAAACTATTCTGAATATGTAATTCATGGGGGACAGGGGTGTTCGACGCTAACAAGATCAAACCTTGTTAACAAGATTCTCGGGAAAAAATTGAAATTATATGGTACAATGCCTGTTATTCTGGAAAAAAGAGAATTATTATCGGATTTCCCCCTTCCATCAATACTCCCAGACGAACAATGCTTCCCGGAAGCTCTAAAAAATGGTATGAAGGAAAAAGGTGTGTCTGTTGTGGCAAAGAGTCTTCTAGCCTGAAAGCGTGTTCCACATGTAAGATGGCTTATTATTGTTCGAAAGAATGTCAAGAAAAACACTGGGAATTGGTACACAAAAGCAGGTGTTCAAAATATATTAAAAAGGATGGCGGACAAAGCTGTAATTATTGTAATAAAAAGTCAGATAAACTACTTAAGTGTAGCAGATGTATGGAAACTTATTATTGCTCTCAAAAATGTCAGAAAATCGATTGGCCTGAGCACAAGAAAGGAGGTATAAAATTTATCAAAAATTAAAAAATAGAGGTTGGGGATTTATCTCTAACCCTCCACGTTTACGTTTATTAAATTACTATTTTACAAAGAAATTGGTAGTTATGAAAAACATTAAACATTTCTTGTTTCTTATCGTGTTAATTGTTGTTTGTTCGCAACAAGTTCACGCAGAATACCTGCTGTACAAGTTGGACTCGGAAGGCAATATGCAGACAATCAACAAAATAGAGCATGCACAAACGTATCCTATTTTGACCAAATATCAATTTCCGATGAGCTTGTGCTATCAGTTTACAGGAGAAGAACTCAAGGAATTGGATGCTAATGAAGAAGCCTTCATTCAAGCTAAAATGCCAAAAGACATTAAAGTTGCATTCATTCCCAAGACTCTTTACGAACTATTATTTTATAGGTTTATTAGCGAAACAGAAAATGATAAGCGTAAAGAAATTTGGAAATGTTTTAGCGCAATAGAGGCATCGTTCTGGAAAAACCACTTTAACAACGACCAAAATGTGGTATCCCTACATTATATTTTTAATGAAAAAATCACGACTTATCTCAGGAAAGATCTTGAAAAAAGCACCATTCAAAAAATAGACTTTAAAAAAGAGATAGAAGTATCAATCTTGTCTATTAACAAGATATTGGCCTCTAGATTGGTAAATGTTTGCAGACATATGCAACGATCAATAAATATCTTTTCTAAAGCAATAGAGCTCGAATTTGAGGCGCATAAGAAGGGGTGCTGGACAATTTATCGTGGGACATCAGGTGTAAGAGGATTAATGGATTCTACGATAGCTGCGATGGAAAAAGTCCATACAGCCTGTCTTATAGGAATGGTCTTCTTGCTGGTTTTATAAGGGACTCGGGCGCTACTGCATTGTGTTACATAGTTGAAAGACATGGATACGCACTCAATATTTCGATAAAAGATTATCGACAGAAAATATCAATTCCTTATGACCTTTTCTTTATCCCCCCATTATCTCATGTAATTGCACTAATGGGCGCTCATGGAGAATATTTCCATCCACGGTCAAAAATATCATATTGTCCAAATCCATCCAATGAACCAAAGGTTTTTGGAGTAAACGGTGGAGATATCCCCAAATCGTTTATTCAAGCAGATCCTTTATTATTCTCAGACCCTAAACAATTCGAGAAGGCCTTCCAAGAATACCTTTGTAAAAACATGACATTCTTGATCGATACTCCAAAATGGATGGAAAAATAATAAGAATCCCAATGAAAAAGCCCCAGAAATTCGGGGCTTTTTTGTTGCTATTAGCCGGCGCCTAGACCACTGTCACATTTATCTTCGGCTGCAGCACCAGAAACACATCTGTCGCCAGCGGCTGCTCCAGGGCCACATCCTGTACTAGCTTCCGGACCTGCTTTACAATTTAACGACGAAGCCTGATCTCCATTGCCGCAAAGCGCTTCAACTATCCTTGATGGAGCTCTCTTATACAATATAGGATCCAAGTATTTCATTTAAGCCTCTCTTTTTTAATGAAAAATTTATAGGGAAATTTTATAAACCATTCGCTGTTTCGTCCATATCTTTTTCCTATTGCGCGAGTTCCAAGTTTCAATATTTCTCTATTAACGCCATTTTTCCCGTTTACGTATACAATTTTTACTTTAAACAATGGGTCAAGAAAATTGAAAAGCTTAGAATTAGCAATAACTGCAGACAATTTGCTTATTGGAACCTTGTAATAAAATACCGCATATTTACGGATTAGCATGATCTTGTGTATGATGTAGCCTGCAATTCCCCCGGCTATGTTTATCGACTTTTTCCCTCGCCTGATTGCTATTATTTTGCCTTTTATATCTGCAAACCTGACAACGTACGGATCAATCTTGTTGTTATTATCTCCCCTGGTAATGACACCTGCATCCATGATCTTTATTATTCTGTGAACCACATCAAACGTTTTATCAGGATGGGGGTAAACAATTATGTCTCCCACCCTTATATCGTCGTTCTTCTCATATTTTTCCGTTATGATATTATCTATGCTACGCAGGGTAGGGTACATGCTGGGACCAACGCATATACTGTACTTTGGAATATATTTTTCCATTTCATTTCCCTGCCTCTTTTCAAACTTTAAATCACTTTTTCTATTTCTTTCCAGAAATTACCATCAAGAGTAGCTTTTAAGGTATAACATGGTATCATCGCTATAACATTCATAGCAGAATCAAAAATTCCTTTATTCATGGCTATTTTTTCATCTTTTTCCATCTTTACCCAAAAAGTTTCCCATATCTGTTTAAATGACTCATATACCTTTTTAACAGCTATATTTTTGCTCAGAGGAATAACTTCATCTGTTTCAGCCTGTTCCAAAAAAAAGATAGCTGACAACGGCGCGAAATAGGAAGTATTAAAAGTTGTAAAAGACCGCTTCCACAAATGGTCGCTCCATGTAGGCATGGGATGAACCATAAATTGCTCATTTTTCTTTACTAACAACGCATTGTCATCTGAAAGAGGAGTCCACCCTTCTTTCTTCGGCAGCCTCCTGTAACAAGTCGACTTCCCTGTGCCGCCGGAAGCTGCTATTAGAATTCCCTTCCCTTTATATTCAGCAAGAGTCGCATGGATAGGAACTCCGCAACTATTATCAACATAATACTTAAAAAGCGGCTTTAATGATGCCGACATGTTTATATATCTTATTTCCTCATGATCTAAAAAATCCAGATTCAATTCTATAAAGTTTTCAGGAATCTCATTATGTTCCCAAATCCTGTACACCTTTCCCTGTGCATAACCGTTCCAGTTTTTTAAGTGTTCAAGGTTATCATTCTTAAGCGCAAGAAACATTAGTCTCCTACTTATTTTTTCTCGGCTTGATGTCTCTTTTAACTGCATTATTTTCGCAAACTCTTCCAGCCACGGCAAAGTAGCGCATGTGGCTGCAAATCCCCAATTTGTACCGTCAGCCAACTTGAGCGAAAATACCTTTTCTTGTTCGTTAAATAGTCTAAGCATAATTTTTAAATCTTTCAGGATTCCTCAAAAAAAATCTTATAATCTACATGATTCATGAGCTCATTGTGGGGCCCAATCAGTGCTTCCACGCCGTCTCTGAAAAATATCACTTTGTGAGCATTTTTAACAGTATTAAGCCTATGAGCTATGGTAAATGTAGTTTTATTTTTCACAAACTCAGGCATTAGAGAATAAATATGATTTTCAGTCACACTGTCAAGGGAGGCAGTAGGCTCGTCAAAAACAAGAATATCCGGATTCCTTATCAAAGCTCTTGCTATTGAAATTCTTTGTTTTTGACCCTCTGAAAGATTTGCCGCAAACTCATCCAAGACAGAATCATATTTTTTAGGCAAAGACTCTATAAAAGAATGAATATCAGCTACTTTTGCGGCTCTTACTATCTCTTCTATGGTAGCATCATCATTGGAAAATCTGAGATTTTCAGCTATTGTCCCAGAATAAAGTTCAGTCTTCTGCGGGACATAACCTATTCTCCTTCTTAAAGATCTCACATTGTAATCAGATGCGCTTAAGCCGTCAAAATATATTTCACCTGCACTAGGTTTGTAGAATCGTAAAAGAAGGCTTATAAGCGTGGTTTTACCTATTCCACTGGGGCCTATAACAGCCCAGTGTTCGCCTGCAACAGCTTTAAAAGAAACATTTTTAAGCACTTCTTTGCCAGGTTCGTAGCCAAAAGAAACATTGTTGAATTCTATAGTTCCTTTTAATCGCTCCGGACTTATTCCTGTTTCAGTGTTTTCTTCAGGAGCCATTTTAAAAAGAGTCGCAAGCCTTTCCATTGACGCTCTATTGCTCTGAAGCTGGTTTATGTTTGACGCAAAATAATTCATAGGCCCAAGCACATAACCGAAATAAGATCTGAAAGCCCAAAGTGCACCAACGGTCCAATGCCCGACGATAACCCAATATGCTCCAAATATAGCTAAAAACGCGGTTGCTATCCCCGGCATTACGCTCATAATTGTACTATTCATAAACCCAAGCATTTGCTGTTCATTTTCTAATTCGTTGTTAGCTCTCATTTCGTCAATTATTTTTGCTTCCGCTTTTTTTTCTTTAGAAAAGATCTTGATAAGTGGTACAGAGGAAATAAGTTCCTGGAAAACTGAATTAAATCTAGCATATCGCTCTCTGCTCTGATGGCTCATTATATAGGATTTTTTCCCGAAATACCTAGCAACAATAAATGGCAGTGGGAGAAAAAATATTAGCGGTAAAGCGATTCTCCATTCAAGATAAAAAATAAAAAATAGTCCACCTACAAATCTTACAATTTGTATAAACAACTGAACTACTGTCCCAGAAATAAACCATCTCGCTGCGCTTACATCTGAAGTGAGTCGGGACATCAAGTAGCCCTTCTGAATATGATCGAAGAAAGCCTTGGGAAGAGCAAAGACATTCCTTAGCAGCCTGCCCTGAATGTCAAGGGTAACTTCTTGCAGGAATCTGGTGCTGCTGAAGGATTGAAGAATGTTGAGAAGCTTATTTGAAACAATTATGGCCGCATAAACAATGAGCACAGGAACAAGCAAACTCATATCCCGTTTGATCAATACGTTGTCAAGAAAATATTTAGAAACAAGAGGCATTGGAAAGGCTAAAAGAGAAGTCAACAAAATGCAGACTACGCCTACAACACCTAATTTCCAATTCTTTAATAGGGAGGGATAAATATATTTTAAATTATCCCTGAGCCTGCCATATTTTTTACCAGAAGAAAGTCCGTCTTCCGGCATTTGACGATGCAAAGCGTTTTTTAAATAACCCAGCCAAGTATTCATTTGTCTTGTTTGAAGCTGAAAGTTTCTAATTTTTATAGTCGTGAGAACTTCCTGGTTTTATCCTTGAAGCAGGGAATAAATGTTTTTGATGAGCCTCTTCGCAATACCAATAAGGTGCAAACAAGTCGTGAGATCTGTAATAATTCATTGCTATGCAAGAACCTAAACACATAGTTCTCTGGATACAATCTGCGCAAATTCCGTTAAGATCCTTGGGCAGCCCTTTCCTTATTGTATTAAGAACCTCGCTATTATTCCATATGTCAGCAAGTTTGTCTTTTGCAACATCACCGAAAACCAATTCAGGCACAGTCTCGCCTATCCCGCAAAGAGCATATTTCCCATTGCCTAAAACTCCCATTATGCTGAAAATACCGCACCTGCCATTAGATGAATTGAATACCTTTTTTAACGGTCTGAATGCTATAGGATGAGAATGGGCTATTCTTATTTTTGATGAAGGAGTTAATACATCTTCAACCCATCTTCCTATTTCAATAAGTTCTTCTATAGAAAGAGTCTGCCCATCGTCGTGCATCTGTTTTCCCCTGGCCGTAGGCGTAACAATATTAAACTTAACCGACTCCGCATTTTCTCTCTCAGCCAGCCTGACCAGACTTTCCATCTGCTTGTAATTATATCTCATAATCGACATAATGATCTGGGGACGAATTCCAACTTTTACCAGGTTTCTTATCCCCTGTAATGCCGCATCAAAGCTTCCCTCTACCCCTCTAACCCATTCATGGGTAGTAGCATTGTCTCCATCAAGGCTTACAGAAACGAAAGGTCTTTTTGCCTTTGCAATTTTTTCCGCCAGAGTTGGGGTGCATTTGACTCCGTTTGTCTCAATTGTAAGCTGTAATCCTTGTTCGTTTATATAATCAATAATATTTTCAATGTCGGGATGAATAAAAGGCTCACCACCGGTTAGTTTCACGCTGCTCATTCCAAGCTCTTTACCCTGCCTGATAATGTCTTTAAAAAGTTCAAAGTCAAGGTAAGGATGTTTAGAGTCTTCTGTCTGAAATTTCGGGGCTATCCAGCAATGCCTGCACTTTAAATTGCACCCTTGAGTAAGGTAAAAATAAATTGTTCCAAGATAAAACCCGCATGTAGGCACTGGTATCCTGTTTTCTTCTTTGTTTTGCTTTGTTTGTTTTGTCATATAAACTTCCCAACTTATTAAGAACTAAAGGCAAAGACTAGTTAACACTAAGTTGCCATTGTTCCGATTGTATTATTTTAGAAATTATTGCCTGTAAATTATTCAATAAATTTTGTTTTTAATCTAAAACTTACAGCAATCTTTTAGTTTTATGTCGCTTTTGAATTCCGGCAATTTGCCACCGGCTTCTACAAATACCCTATAGCAGGCGTCTGTAGAGGGCTTGTTTTCATCTCCAGTCAATGTATAAGAAACGGCAGGACAGCCGCCTCGGCAATACGGAATATATTTGCAATCGTGACAGAGCTCAAACTGATCAAGAGGAATATCTCTTCTCTCCCTTAGCCTTTTGAACTCAGGGTGATTCAGCCAAACATCACTAAGTTTATCCTTGTTTATTCTTCCGAGCTCAACATGAGGCATCTGAGAACATGGAAGCATTATTCCGTCGGCTCTCACAGCCATTTTGCTAAAAACTCCGCCGCAGCTTCTCAGATATCCGCACCCAGGAAGACTCTTTTCTCCCTTCCTGACAGCTTCTTCAATTTCCATCCAATGTTTCCCGCTGGCTAATGGACCGGCCTGAGCCCCGATACGCCCCTTATACTTTATATTGAGCTCCATGAGCTTTGCCATCGCTTCGGAATATTCCTCAGCATTAAGCTGGGTAGAATCCTTATTTTCTCTGCACAATCCAAAATTCGATGCCGAATTTGTAGAAAAAGATGGTAGCCCAACGTCTTCCAGCAATAATCTGGCAACTTCGTCAAGATTCTTGTAATTAAACTTGTGCACAGTAACTCTCACTGTTGCAGGAAGTTTATGTTTAAGAAGCAGTTTCAATCCATTCATGGCCTTTTCAAAAGTGCCTTTGCCTCTGAAAATATCATGACTGTCTGGTCCAGGACCGTCTATAGAGACCTGTATGCTGTCGCAACGCTTCGTCGACTTTATGTATTCCAGAATATCATCAGTCATTAATGTGCCATTACTGAGCATAGAAAAGCGCATGCGGTTTTTGACAACACCATCAACAAGTTCTTTAAAATCTTCCCTGATTAGTGGTTCTCCCCCGCTAAGGCACACATCCATAACTGAGTTCTCATTGAGCTCCTTGAAAAATAGAAGCCACTCTTCTGTAGGCAAGTCTTTTTTTACATCGCCTTCGCTTGAAAAGTGAGAACAGTACGAACAGCGCAGATTGCAGCGTGTCGTTATATTTAAATCCACTCCTTTTGGACTTTTCATTACCCTTATGTCAGACATTAATGTACCTAAAAATTAATCATTTTTTATGAAATGCAAGAATCTATAGAAAACGAACAACCGAACAGTACAAAAGGAATAAGAAAACTTCAAAATTCAACATTCTGCTGTTCGATGATTCTGTATATTACTTTTCGTATCCGGAAAGTCCGTGCTTTTCCATATCAGCGAGAAAATCATTCAGATGGCTGGGCGCATCCTCCGGTATTCCACCTTCGCATGCCTCTTTCAATGCATCTAGAATGTCATTCTTCGAGTTTTTCCCATCGAGCATTTTCCATACAAAAGCGCTGGTGGGATTTAGCCCGTAAGTCTCATTAGAATCCGGATCAAAAAGAATAGCCCAATCATCATACTCTTCTCTGAATACAACCATCGGATTAGCCACTGGTTTTTGTTCAACAACTGCCATGTTTTAATTCTCCTCAACGTTATTCTTAATAGTAAGTTAAGCAGAATATCATAACTTTAAATATAATCAAATCTGAAACATAAAACTGTTTAAATTTTCTGGTTTTTCTTAAGCCAACAGTGATTTTATAATGTTTCAGGTAAATTTATTTTACGAATTGTCTATAGTCATTGTGATGATATAGATACCCATTTGCCTTGCAAGTTTTGCTTGTATTGGTTCTGGGGAAAATATTCATGCGTGTCCACCATTTCCTGAACGGGATCGTTCACTATTTAGGGGAATATCCAATTTGTTACGAGTTTGAAGAAATGCCTTTAATATCGGTTTGCCAGCTTTTTTTATCGAAATCCACGGAAAGAACCCAATCTCTGATATCATAGGGAAGAAGCATCGGGCTTTCCCTGTCTATGTTAACAAACTTCGCCATTTTTTAGCCTAGTTTTCGTGTTTTGTTTTTCCATTTTGATAATATCTCTTCATTAAGAATAATTTCCGAGAGAAAAATGAGCGTTTTCCTATAAATATCTAGCAGTTTGGGGTAAAGCCCGACAAACTGCTAGGCCGAATTAATTACCAAAAGTCAAGTTTCATATCAGGAGCTAAAAAACGCTTGGGTAGAAAAGTTGGGATTAACAAATTTAGAAAATCACAGCGTTATCTTACAAAGTTAAACTTAAATCAGCGTATGCGATAACGCGTGCACAGTGGTGTAAGAGGTCGGAGGGGCAACCCTCCGACTACTCGATCATTCATTCCATAATTGACTCATGTCAAAAATCCGCCTAACTAGGGGAGAGATATATCGGTAATTGTGGCATCAATACCAAGATTTTTATCACACATAAATAGAGGAAGAAAAT
>JAJXWI010000088.1 GCA_021781705.1 bacterium
TTAAGCCAAACTTATATGTAAATGCTATTAGCCATACAATCGTAGGTGTTTTTGCACTTTTTATTTTAGGCGTTTATGGAGAAGTTGGACCTAGAGCTAACCCGTGGCAGTGGTCTAAGTCTCAAGACGTGGAAGGGTATATCGTATCAGTTAACTCGATAGTTCCCAAGAGGGGTGAGGGAAGAGTAATTAAAACAGGCAAGCAGGTGAATGAAATAATTGTTAGAGGATCTATCAAAAATGCTGTTGATATATAAAGAAGCTAGCCTTTGTTTTAATGAATTAAATTTTCCATTAGAGAGACCTTTTAACAGCGGTAATCTTTTAACCTTTACAAAAAGAATACCGATTACCAGTCTTGCTCCCGGGGATTATAAATTGACTATGAGAGTGCTTATGCAAGGAAAATATGTGAATGACTACCACTATTCGCCTGGCAAAGAAATTTTTATCAAGAAATTGCCGGAAATTTATTTTAACAAGCAGCAGCCGGTCTACCCTTTTCTGCAGATCATCAATAAGAAAGAAGAAAACAAAAATAAGCTCGTGATATCCAATATTGACATGGATCTGATAGAGACTGAATATAATACAAAAGCATTAGACCTTGATAGTGTATTTAATATAGATACTACTGAGCATTTTAAAGACAGTTTGGAATTTTTAAGAAATATGGACGAAGGGTATGAAGTTTTTATTATTGTCAAGGATGTCGATAATAGCTTGACTACGACCTTTCGGTCTGACAATTTTAAGA
This sequence comes from bacterium, assembly GCA_021781705.1. Classification (GTDB taxonomy): domain Bacteria; phylum Verrucomicrobiota; class Lentisphaeria; order Victivallales; family GWF2-38-69; genus JAJXWI01. The sequence goes on from JAJXWI010000088.1 coordinate 758, forward strand.
AGTTTCTTATTCCATTGGAGGAATGTAAAAACAAGACTAGAGAGACCGCTACTTTATATCTTTACCGACCTGAAAAAAACTAAAAATATTTTTACTGACAGGGCTGGAGAAAAATTTTCATGAAAAAAATCAGAGTGAATTTAGGTAAAAGATCTTATGACATAAACATAGCCTCTGGAATGTTTGAGGGCTTAACAGAAGAGGTTTCAAAAATAACTGACAAGAAAAAAACCTTCATCATTACTGATTCTAATGTGAATAAACTTTATTCTAATACTATCGAAGAGGTGTTGAGAAAAAAATCAGTATATGCCGGAAAATATGCTTTTCATGCCGGAGAAAAACATAAAAACCTAGCAACAATTGAGGCCGGGTATCATGCTATTGTTAAGTCGGAACTCGATAGAGGATCAGTAATTGCAGCTCTTGGCGGCGGGGTTTGCGGAGACCTTGCCGGATTTATTGCGGCAACCTACATGAGAGGAATAAAGTTTGTTCAGATTCCTACAACTTTGCTTGCCATGGTTGATTCAAGTGTTGGCGGAAAGACCGGTGTGGATTTGAATGAGGGAAAAAATCTTATTGGCGCGTTCTGGCAGCCGGCCGCTGTTTTTGTAGATACGAAAGTATTGGAGACTCTTCCTGGTCGTGAGCTGCTGTGCGGCTTTGCCGAAGTTGTAAAGTATGGAATGATATCTGACGAAAAATTCTTCGAATATCTGGAAAATAATATTGATGGAATAAAACAAAAAAAATGCGAAGTTTATGAGTATATTATCGGCAAATGCTGCTCTATCAAAGCCGATATTGTTTCCCAAGACGAAAGGGAAAACTCGTCAAGAGCAATACTGAACTTCGGGCATACATTTGGACATGCAATAGAGACAGTCTCCTCTTATTCGAAGTATCGACACGGAGAGGCTGTTGCCATTGGCATGTTAATGGCGTGCGAACTAGGTGTTATTCTTGGAAGTATTGATTCGACAGTAAAAAGAAGGTTGCAAAAATTGCTTCAAAGCCTTTCGCTCCAGGAAAAAGCTGAAGGCTTGAATCCCAAATCGATCCTTGATGCCATGTCCAGAGATAAAAAAGTAAAAAACGGGAAAATAAATTTTATTATTCCTGATACGAAAATCGGACAGGTAAAGATTCTAAACGGTGTAGACAATAATTTACTGTTAAGGGCGATAGAAACACAATTGTAATATAGAGGCCAATCTCGGATACATCGATCCACATAAGACATAGTAAATATGGCGGTCTTGTGGGCAATAGGTATAGAAAGTACAGGAATGAAAAGTCGGGTATTTCAGTTTCATTATCAGAAGCGGAAATACATTGGAAAACTTTTCTGCAGAGCCTGGCAACAAGAGGGCTGCGAGGAGTAAAACAACACTGACAATCATCTTGGACTAGTTTCAGCGAGAAGGACCTTATTTTCGGGAATGTATGACTTGATATCGATAACGGGAGTATTGTTGACTACATCCAGCCCTTCCACAATGAGAACATTTTCCTGCCTTTCAAGAAGTTTTACAACTGAGATTGAAATGGGGTTTGGCCTGTCCGGCGACCTTGTCGCGAAAACTCCTTTTTCTGATGGAGAATATATATTGGATTTTCGAGGGTGAACTTTTAAAGTATCCCTCCTTGCATGATGAATAAAACAGCACACTATTATGTGTGAGTTTTCCTCTATGGAATCCAAAGCCAAGGAGAATTCTGCGTTAATTTCTACGGTGCTTTTTACCCCTGATATTCCCATATCCGAGCGATTGTCGACATTGTTTTTAACGAAGCCTATGGGTTTTAACTCAAATATCATTGAGAGTAATTTTTCTATCCAAAACTTTTAATTAGTCATTGATCCAACTTTTGGGGAAATTTATGATAGGGGACACTGGAATAAACCCATCATCCATCATGTTTATAACTCCTATTTGCAAGCATTTTGAGGTGCTTGCCTTGTTAACTGCTCCCAATTGCAAACCTGCAGAATTTTTTGATTCATCATAAATACCCATTTGTACCCCATTGAAGTTTTCATACATGTTTGCTATACCAAGCTGTACACCACTGGAATTTTTCCCAATGTTTCCACCTGCCATCTGTAGTCCTTTTACATTAGAAGATGATCTGAATAATGCCATATCTACGCCTGCGACATATACATTGCCTGTATCATAGGAATCAGGAAATCCCAAGCTGCAGCCATAAACATTTACGTTTTTCGGCCATTGCCATACTTTTGGCCAGAAAGAGATTCTCAAAGGGGTAGAGTTTGAAGGAACAGTTGTTGAAGACGTACTTGTTTGAGTTTCAGCAAATGTTGTAACACCAATAATAATTATGAGAGCAGCCAGAATTTTTTTTGTCATTTTACCTTTCCTTTCCCTAATATTTTTTTTACCATTGTTTTTGAACTGAATACTGGCAAATTATAATATATTAATTTGACTATACAATAACTCTTTTTAATAAAACTCCAGAGATACTTGGGTTTTATTAAAATTAATTAAATAAATAAGGATAACTGTTATGAAACCGAAAGTAGGATGTTTTTTTATTTATTCAATTTTTCTGATTCTTCTCGGAATGGGGTCATATAAGTACCGCGCTGAACTGCTTGATTATCTATCTCAAAAGTATAGCGAACTTATATCTAAGGCTTCCGTGAAAATAGAAGAAGCGAAGGATGATGCAAAAATAAATAGCCTCCAGTAAAAACAGAAGGTTATTTATTCTTTTTTTAGTTTAAAAAGTCAGTTTCACTTTCTTCGTTGGGAATATCAAAAGTAAGCTGGCCTTCTGCGATTTCAAGCAACGCCACATCTATGTGATCCAGTTCCTTGTGTTTGACTAAAGGCCTGTCTCCCCTTGCCAGCTGTTTTGCACGTTTTGAAGCCAAAAGGATGAGGGATCTTTTGTCTGGAATTTTTTCCAAAGCCCTTTGTAAATATTTATCGTTCATTAGATTCTCCTGTTTTTAATAATCAAGTAATTCTCTATGATTATCAATTATTGTTATATCTCCGCTCATTACGATTGAGAAGCATTTATCGAATTCATACGCTGAATCCAATATAAATCTTTCCGCAAAATTTTCTCTTTCCTGTGCCTTAAGGGCATCTCTGAGCATAAGGTAACCGACAAATGTATATGTTTCCATGTTAACAAGGTGTTTTGTAACAAGATCATAGTAAGTTGTATCTTTTTTATCGAAAACATACCGCACGGCCTGTTGTTGTTTTTTGCGCATTTCGTCCAGTATGCCGCTTAATCTCTTAAGCTTGCCGTGTGAAGGCAATTTTGCATATTTGTCCATAATAGGATCAAGAACGCGTTGAACAATACCACCTATAGCTGCGACATGCTGAAGTTGTGTTGTTCCTTCATAGATGTTTGTAATTCTTGCATCTCTGTAGAATCTTTCAGCATTGAAGTCTTTCATATAACCGGTTCCACCATGAATCTGAATACTTTCATAGGCTACGCTGTTTGCCGTTTCTGTGGCATAAGCTTTACTCATGGGGGTAAGGACAGATGCTACTTTTGAGTAGAGCTTCTGGTTCTGCCTGTCTTCGAGGCTGACATCTTCCGGTTTTGCGGCATGTTCTACGATACTTGTATAACTGTTTCTAAGATCTACGATTTTTGTAGTTTCATAGAGCAGTGTTCTTGCTGCCATAATTCTGATTTTCATTCCTGCTAGCATAGAATAGACAGCAGGAAATTTATCTATGGAAGATTTGAACTGCTCTCTTTCAGCTGCATATTTTTTCGCCTCACGATAAGAAGCTTCTGCTATGCCGAGAGCCTGAGCGCTAATAGCTACTCTGGCGCCGTTCATCAAACCCATCACATATTTTGTAAGCCCGCGTTTTCTAAGACCACAGAGCTCCGCAGGTACATGATTGTACTGGAGTTCTGCCGTGGCTACTCCATGTATCCCGAGTTTATGCTCAATTCTTCTTACTACAAGTTCAGGACAAGCTTCGCAGATAAACATTGAAAGTCCACGACCGTCAGAGGTGCCCTCTTCGGATCTAGCTAAAACTAGGTGGACTTTTGCGCATCCGTTTGTAATGAAGCGTTTCATCCCATCCAGATACCATTTACCTGTTTTTTCGTCAAGTGTAGCTTTAAGTCTTACTGACTGGAGGTCAGAGCCAGAATCTGGTTCTGTGAGGTCCATAGATCCATCAGCTTCGCCGCATGCGAATCTTGGAAGAAAACGTTTTCTCTGATCTTCGCTTCCGAATTCACAGATTGTTTCAGCTATATCTTGCAGTCCAAAAAGATTTTGTAAACTTGCATCAGCCCTTGAAACCATTTCTGTCATCATCGTGTAAATGGTTACAGGGAAGTTAAGTCCGCCGTATTGCCTTGGAAGCATTACTCCATTTATGTCAGCCTTTCTAATATCCTCAAGATTTTTAACAGTCAGAGGATGGTATGTTACTTTGTTATTTGCAAATTGCGGACCTTCTTCATCTATGGTTCTTGCCCTTGGCTCTATTCTTTCTCCTGTAACATCTCCGACCACTTCCAGTACTCTCTTATAGCTGTCAAAAGCATCTTTTAGATTTTCCGGAGCATGATCAAAAACTTTAGACTGTTCATAATTGTTCTCTCGAAGCTTTACAACTTCTTCGAGGTCAAGATTGTTTAGTGTAAACACCAAGTCTTTATTATCTGTAAAAAAATTAGACATCCTGTGCCTCCTTACGCTTTGGCCTTAAAGGCCTTAATCATTCTTGGAATAACATCATTCAAGTTGCCGACTATTCCGTAGTGAGCAACGGAGAAGATGGGAGCTTCTGGATCAGTGTTTATAGCTATAATCTTACTGCTTTGGTCCATGCCTGCTCTGTGCTGAATAGAGCCGCTGATACCGCAAGCTATGTACAGTTTTGGCCTTACTGTCACTCCTGTTTGTCCAACCTGATAATCGTGATTAATCCAGCCTGCGTCTACAGCTGCTCGTGACGCTGCGATTTCCCCGCCGAGAGCGTTTGCGAGCTGGCGTATAAGCTTGAAGTTTTCTTTTGTTCCTACTCCATAGCCTCCGGCAATAATTACTTGAGCTTTTTTGAGATCTACTGCTTTTTCAGCGCTGACCCTTTCTATTACGTGCATTACCTTAGATTCAGCAGAAAGCTCAGGTTTGATTTTTACGATCTCTCCCTTTTTTGAAGTATCAGGAGTTGAAAGCTTCATAACCCCTTCCCTCACTGTTACCATCTGAGGATCTTCCCATGTGTTAACGATCGTAGCTATGATATTTCCTCCGAAAGCGGGCCTTATCTGCATAAGTTTATTCTTATACATTTTCTTGGCTATTTTGTCTTCGAAGTCATCTATTTGCAGGTCTGTACAATCTGCAGTCAATCCTGCCAGCATGGTTGAGGCTACCCTGGGAGCAAGCTCTCTTCCTTTCAGTGTTGCGCCGAAAAGGAGAATATTCGGCCTGTGCTCCATTAACATTTTAACCAGTGTTTCCGCATAGGGAAGTACAGTGAATGGCTCCAGGGCTTTGTCTTCTACCTGGTAAACCGTGTCGCAGCCGTAATGAAAAAGGGTCTCAATTTTCCCATCAAGATTGTTCCCTAAAATCACGGCTTCTGTTTTTATCCCGAGCTTTTTAGCCAGTTCTGTGCCCTTGCAGACCAGTTCCAGGCTGACTTCTGCTATTTTTCCGCCTTCCTGTTCAATGAAGACCCAAACATTTCCATTTTTTTCAGACATATTTATCATCCTAAAGTATGATCTTCTATAAGTTCGCGAATAAGAGCGTTAATGCCTTCTTCCGTAGGTGGTACTGATACTACCTTGCCGGCAGTAAGGACTACGCTTTCGATTTTTTTAACCTTGGTAGGAGAGCCTTTTAGCCCTATTCTTTCGATGTCGGCACTTAATTTTGATGCATCCCATTCATGTATCCAGAGGTTTTTAGATCTAAGCTTGCTTTCTTCTTCCAGAAGATCTGATGCATCTGTATAGTCTGTACCGCGACCATGAACCTTTGCAAGTTCGGAACGGGTTTTAGCTTTTTTGTATTTCATTACATTTCTCGCAGACGGCGGTCTTGGCTCATTGCTGTCAATAACGGTAAGGAGAGTCGGTAGAGGGGTTTCAAGAATTTCATATCCTCCTTCTATGCTGCGTCTTGCCTTAACAGTCTTGTCGTTAACGTCAATAACCTCTTCGATATAGCATATTTGGGGGATGTTTAATTTTTCAGCTAACTGGGGACCTACTTGCGCGGTGTCTCCGTCTATTGCCTGTCTGCCGCACAGAATTAAGTCTATATTCTTAACTGATTTTACACAGCAGCTCAACGCATAACTTGTTGCCAGCGTATCTGCTCCTGCAAATGATCTGTCCGTTATAAGGATTGCTTCATCCGCGCCTCTGTAGAGAGATTCCCTCAGGACTTCAGCGGCATTCGGAGGCCCCATGGTAGCTACCAATACCTTAAAGCCATATCTTTCTTTTAATTGCAGTCCCAACTCAAGAGCATTTAAATCTTCAGGGTTGAATATTGCCGGAAGAGCAGACCTGTTTACCGTCCCTTCCGGAGTCATTGCCTCTCCTGAAATGTTCTTTGTGTCAGGTACCTGTTTTACGAAAACCATCAGCTGACGTTTCATAATAACACTCCTGTATTTTTTACTTATTTATGAAATACTTTGTAATTAAATACGCAATTGACTTTTAATTTGCCACATTTTAGCGTGAAGTTCAACTGATAACAGCTTGAATTATTGGGTTATTATTGAACAACCTTATAATTCAAGTTTTTGCTTTTTTAGATTGTTCGAAACTCTTTTCATAGATGAATTAACTTGCCGCCATGTGAACTTTTCGTTGTTCCGGTATACATTTGCGTTAGCAAAGTTGATACAACATTTTTATTTTTTGAAGAGAGATGATTTATGTTCAAATTTAAAGAAAGTTATTTGTGGTATTTTTTAATTCTTTCAATATTTGCGTTACTATTATTTTTTAGTGGAATAGGTTTTAAGCAACTATGGAAGACTGACGAAACTCGGGTTGCCGGCATTTCAGCGTCAATGGCAAGAACAGGAGACTATTTAATGCCAAAGCTGAATGGGGAGCCGTTTCTTGAATATCCTCCGATGTACTATTGGGCGACGGCTGTTTTTTATAAGGAGTTTGGCAGAAGTATGTTTACTTCCAGGCTGGCTTCGGCAATATGCGCGTTTGGGGCGGCGCTGCTACTCTTTATTTTAAGTAAAGAAATGAAATTTGAACCATTTTATTGCTTTATGTCGGGCGTCATTATTTCCACATGCGGCCAGTTCTGGTCGGTAGCCAATCGTTGCCTTGTCGATATGATGCTTTGCTTCTTTATTATTTCTGCGATGTTTTGTTTTTATAAAATCCACGAATCTTTATCAGACAATGGAAAGGTGACAAAAAACTCTATATGGATCGTATTATTTATTCTATCACTGGGCTTTGGAATACTGACAAAGTCTCTGATCGGTTTGGCGGTTCCTACATGCGCGATCTTTTTTTGGCTCATCAGCGAGTGCATATGGAAGAAAAAAGTGTTTTTCATGTCATGGACTATCTTTCTTATTAGCAGCGTATTGTCTCTAGTTCCTGGGGCTATATGGCTTGCTGAAATATGTTCGAAATATGGTTTAAAATATGCAAAAACCGTGGCCGTGGAGAATACCATTGGAAGATTTTCAGGCTCTTATAGTCAACATGCAAACCCGGCTTATTATTACCTTGGAAAAATTCCGGAACAGTTTCTGCCATGGACTGTTGTCCTCGTCGTGATCGTTTTATTGATGATTATTTATAAGAAGAGACTTCATTTTAACTCTAATGTAAGATTCCTTTTGTGTTGGATAATATTCCCTTTTATACTGTTTGCCATGTCAGAAGGAAAGCGTCCCGTATACCTGCTTCCCCTTTATCCGGCATTTGCCGTGCTGCTCTCTTTCCTTATATGGAAAAGTACTGGTGAAATTCCAATCCTGGTCAGATATCGATGGAAGAATATTCTATTTTCTGTTTCTCGTGTATTATTAGTGTTTTTTGTAGTTGCCGGAATAATGAGTGGCGTACTTTATAATAAAAAGTACACATATTATCCTCTCTTTAAATATTACCAGAAGTCCGAATGCGCTCAGAAACCTTTGTACCTTTACTCGAATATTGAATCTATGCGGGGCGCCATAAATTATTACTTGAATAAGGATGTACCATTAATTGCTACTGAAAATGAGCTAAAAGAATTAATCAAAAAGGAAAAAGCATGCGTATTTACTCCATTTTTCAGAGGAATAGATGCTTATGGTAAAGTTAAAACTTTTAAAGTAAAAGGCGATGATTGGTGCATTCTGGAAAACTGATTAGCCTACCGGTGCAGGGAATTTTTACAAGCCATATAGTCTTGAGTCTAAAAGGGGGAGAAGAGGAGAAAATATAGCTTATCCCACTACTGCACTGTTATGGTTTTCAAGAACGGTTGGGGCTTTAAAGCTCAAGACCGCAGTCTGTTGATCCAA
>JAJXWI010000089.1 GCA_021781705.1 bacterium
GAATGGAGGGTTTCAATAATAAAGTCAGATGGCTCATCAGGCAAGCTTATGGGTTCAGAGACAAGGATTACTTCATTCTCAAAATCTATAACCTTCCAAATACTAAAATTGAGGCTGTTTTATGATATTTACTTTTCATTTCGGCGAAGAGGCCTAATTATGGTGAGTATTATCCAAAGCTTGAGTTTTTCCGGCTCACAATCAAATAAAATGTAACTTGAGCCATGCTCAAAGCAAGTAGAAACAAAGGGAGGCGGGTTAATGATTCCGCTCTGGAACGTAACAATAAGACCTTGCGGTCCCGATGCATTATCATAAGAGGATCAAACCCGCCTCAATACTAAAAATAATACATTATTATCTCAATTTTAGCAAACGTCGGGCACTATAAATTTTACAAAATTTTAAAGTTGCCTGTTTTTTCGGCAAACTGTGCTATTGTTTACAATTTGTATTTTAACACGACTAATGAATCGGAGATGAACTTAAATTATGGTAATGAAATTACTTACAAAGATATTCGGCACTAAGTCTGCCAGAGATGTGAAAAAACTCAGACCACTTGTCGATAAAATCAATCAAATAGAAGAAACTTATAACAGCCTTACAGATGAGCAGCTTGCTTCTAAAACTCAGGAATTCAAACAAAGGTTCCAAAATGGAGAAACTACTGATGATCTGATGTGCGAAGCATTCGCAGTCGTTAAAAACGCATGCAGGAGACTATGTGGAAGAACTATATCCGTATGCGGACACGAAATTGTGTGGGGCATGGTGCCTTTTGACGTTCAGCTGATGGGTGCGATTGTTCTTCACAGAGGAAACATTGCGGAGATGGCAACGGGCGAAGGTAAGACTCTAGTGGCAACAATGCCCCTTTATTTGAATGCTCTCAGCGGTAAAAATTGCCAGCTTATAACAGTAAGCGATTATCATGCAAATCGCGACTCCGAGTGGATGGGATCAATTTACACATTTCTGGGACTTACTGTAGGATGCATACAGAACGGCATGAGCCCGGCTGAAAGAAGAGAACAGTATAACAAAGACATTACCTATGGGACCAACAGCGAATTCGGGTTCGACTACCTGCGAGACATGGGAATGGCAATGAGCAAAGAACAACTTGTCCAGAGAGACTATTATTTCGCAATAGTGGATGAAGCCGACAGCATACTTATAGATGAAGCAAGAACGCCCCTTATTATTTCAGGACCATCGGCAGTTTCTTCTCACCAATACGATAGATTCAAGCCACTGGTAGCTGACCTTTTTCGCAAACAAAATCTGCTTTGTTCAAGGTTGACTATCGAAGCAAAAGATACGATCTCAAATGAAAAGGCCACGGAAGAAGAACTTGAAAAAGCCTATACGAAGTTGTTGCAAACCAAAATAGGCATGCCGAAGCATCGCCAACTTATGCACATGCTTCAGGATGGCACTATAATGAAGCGGCTCGAAAAAGTCGAAATGTTCGTAAAAAGCGATCAAAATAGGGGTATGCTGCAGCAAGTTCAGGCTGAACTTTATTTTACGATAGATGAAAAAACTCACGAGGCCGACCTTACTGAAAAAGGCAGAAACACTATTAATCCGGATGAGCCAAACGCGTTTGTCCTTCCCGATCTTCTGGCATCTCTTCACAATATGGATGTAGACCCTGCACTATCAGAGCCTGAGAAAATCAAAAAGAAACAAGAGTTTCAGGACAGTTTTTCGAAGGACAGCGAAAGAATTCAAAATATTTCGCAGCTCATTAAAGCCTATTGCCTGTTTGACAAAGATGTAAACTACATTGTTCAAGATAATAAAGTTGTAATTGTAGATGAACATACAGGGCGACTTATGCCAGGGCGCAGATTCAACGAAGGGCTTCATCAGGCGCTTGAAGCAAAAGAGGACGTTACGATAGAGGGAGAAACTCAGACTTTCGCTACAATTACTATTCAGAACTATTTCAGAATGTACGAGAAACTCGCAGGAATGACAGGAACCGCGGAAAGTGAAGCAACAGAACTTCATCAAATTTATAAAACGGATGTGGTTGTCATTCCGACCAATAAACCATGCATCAGAAAAGATTTCAACGATTCCATATACAAAACAAAGCGTGAAAAATATAACGCCATAATCAACGAAATTGAAGAATGCTACAAAAAAGGTCAGCCTGTACTTCTAGGAACGGTTTCTGTTGATGTTTCTGAAGTTTTGAGCAGGATGCTAAAGAGAAAAGGAATACCGCATAATGTCCTTAATGCAAAAAATCACCAATATGAAGCTGATATTGTAGCCAGAGCTGGACAAATGGGGGCAGTAACGGTTGCAACCAACATGGCAGGGCGTGGAACAGATATCAAGCTCGGGGAAGGAATCGCCGCACTGGGCGGGCTATATGTAATAGCAAGCGAAAGACATGACTCTCGCAGAATAGACAGACAGCTCAGAGGCCGTTGTTCACGGCAGGGAGACCCTGGGCGATCCAAATTCTACATATCTCTTGAAGACAATTTGATGAGATTGTTTGGTTCGGATAGGATATCGTCAATAATGAGCAAACTTGGACTTGCTGATGGAGAAGAGCTCCAGCATCCGTTACTGAATAGATCTATTGAGACTGCGCAAAAGAGAGTTGAGCAGCAGCACTTTTCAATAAGAAAAAGAACCCTTGAATTTGACGATGTAATGAACAAGCAGAGGGAAATTATTTATGGTTTCAGGAAAGAGGTGCTCTTTTCCGAAAATCCTAAAGATATTCTTCTGGACATAGTCGATTCGGAAATAAGAAATAACATAAATCTTGCTGTTTCCAGCGTAGGCTCAAAGGAAACAGGTTTTGATGAGCATACTCTAATCTCGTGGCTTAATACTACTTTTCCGCTCGGTTTTTCCAGAAAAGACATTCAATCAGACGATTCCGAATCAATACTGCCCCCTGAGGAAATGGAGAAAAAGCTCTATAAAAAAGTTGAAACAGCATATGCCGCAAAAGAATCAGTAGAAAATCCTGAAGCAATAAGACGATTAGAAAGGCACACCATTCTTGATGCCGTTGATAGGTTGTGGCAGGAGCATCTTTACGCCATGGATGGACTCAGAACAGGAATTTCACTCAGAGCTTACGCTCAAAAAGATCCATTGATAGAATATAAACATGAAGCGTTTAATTTGTTTTCAACTTTGATGGCTGACCTTAACCAGGAAATTTTAAATAATATGTTCCGTTCTGCCACTACAATACTGGCATTTGAACAGCTTCTGGCCAGCCTGCCGCAGGAATTCATACACAGAGAGATAGAGCAGTTCGGCATGGCAAACCCGGCAGCCGCAGGAACACCAAGAAGACATGCCCCCTCAGTAATGGCTCATGGTATGCAGTCGCAAGTCCCTCCCGAAATGATGATGGGAGTACCAGAAGGAATGGAAATGCTCGAAGAAAAACCAGTCACTATCCGAAGGGATATGTCAAAAGTAGGCAGAAATGACGACTGCCCATGTGGAAGCGGCAAGAAATATAAGAAATGCTGCGGAAAGTAAAATGTAAGACCTAATTTGCTGTTTTTAAAAGTAAATTGTAGTAGCTAAAACTTGATCTGACAATTACTCCTCAGCGTCCATTAGTGTCAGACTCCTATTGACTGTCGGTCAAACCCTACGTTAAGCAGATCTACTTTAGCCTTCCATATTGGCTTTGCATCAACGAAAGTGTTCATAGGAGTTCTCCCGCAACACATTTTACCTTGGTGTATTCTTACACTGTTATACCAACTAATCCAATTGTCTAGGTCTGTTTGGAGTTCTTCTAATTTAGTTATATCTAGGAGTAACTTCTTCTTTTTTAAAGAATGTGTCAGATTTTATTTTGACTATTACATTTTAAAAGTTACTGGCATTCAAATCCTAAAACTTAAAACTGTCCTATCTAAGCCTGAATCCTTCGTTTTTGAATTTGGATATCGGGTCTATAAAGAATTCGATTATTCGCCTTGTTCCGGTCTTTATTTCGGCTGTTAAAGACATTCCCGGGGTGATTGGAACAATTACACCGTCTATCAAAATGGTATTTGCGTCGGGTTTTATCTGTACTTTGTATTCTAATTCTCTTGTGGTCTGGTTCAAAATCGCGTCCGGGCTGATATTAATTACTTTCCCTTCAATAATTCCATATTTGTGAAAGGGAAATGTGTCCAGTTTTATTTCTGCTTCCTGATTACTCCGTATAAAACCTATATCTTTATTTAAAACCATCACTTCAGCTACCAATATATTGTCCGGAACAATAGTTATTATTGCTTTCGCAGATTCTACAACTTCGCCTACGGTTGTTACTTCCATTTGATTTATAAGCCCATCTACGGGAGAATAAAGACTTTGAAGTTCGAGTTTTCTTTTTGCTTTAACAAGTTGCAGTTCTGACCAGTTTATTTTCTTTTCTGCATCTACCATTTTAGACAAATTATCAGTGATCCATTGTTTTTTTACTATGATGAGAGAATGTTCGGCCTCTTCTCTCTTGTTTGAAGCCTTTTCTACTTCTGTTTCCTGGATACTTATTTCATGTTCAAGCAGTTCAACTTCGCTCTTTTTATTTAGCCATTCCCTTTTTGAAACGCCGCCCTTTCTTGCAAGGCTCTCCAACATCCTGTTTTCGCTAGATAATGCTTCATATTTCTTGTTTAGTTTTGCCAACTGTGTTTGGGCTATTTGATACTCTTTTTTTGTTTGTGTTATGACATATTGTTGGGTCAATATTTTTTCCAGGTATCCTGTTATCTCAGAATTCTGCAATTTGATATAAAAATTCAGCTCAGTGTCAGAAATCTTTTTATAATCAGGATTATCCCTTAATGGTGTGAAGTCTTTTTGTTCTTCATATTTTAAATTCATGCCTAACAAAAAGTGTTCTATTTTCAGAGCGGCGAGCGTTTTTTCTAAATCTGATACATCGCTTTGATTTGTCGTAGGATCCAGTCTTATAAGTAATTGGCCTTGTTTAACCTTTTCTCCTTCCTGTACCAGTATTTCTTTTACGATTCCTTCTTCCATGGGTTCAATAACTTTAACTTTTCCGGAAGGAATTATTTTTCCCCGTGCAACCGCTACCTGATCTGTTTTTGCCAGATAAGACCAGGAGAGAAACACTACTATTAGAATAAAAATAATCCATATAACCAACCGTCCCAGCTGGGATGGCGGGGTTTCTTCCACTTCTAATGCGGAAGGCAAAAATTCATACTCAAGCTTATCTCTTCTTTTAAAAAATCTCATAATGACTTGGGTTAAAGTTTTATGTGTTAGGTTTTAAGTTAATTCAAATTTTCCACCAACCACCAACCACCAACTACGAACTAAACTGTTGTTTATAGAGATAATGGTATAATCCTTCAGCTTTCAGCAAATCTTCTTGCGCTCCATATTCCACAAGCGTTCCACGATCAAGCGCCATTATCTTGTCTGCGCTTCTTAGAGTGGAGAGCCTGTGTGCAATAATGATTACTGTTCTATTTCTGCAAATTTCTTTGATATTGTTTTGAATTATCCGTTCTGACTCGTAGTCCAGGGAAGATGTTGCCTCGTCAAAGATAAGTATTCTTGGATTGGTTATAAGCGCCCTTGCTATGGCTACGCGCTGCCGTTGTCCGCCAGATAGTGAAGTACCCCTTTCTCCGACGTGGGTGTTATAGCTGTCAGGAAAATCAACTATGAAATCGTGAGCGCCTGCTGTTTTTGCCACGTTTACAATATCATCCATTGATGCGTCAGGCATATTAATGCAAATATTTTCCCTGATGGTGCCATTGAAGAGAAAATTCTCCTGCAGGACTACTCCAATCTGGCGCCTAAGCCAGGAAGGGTCTGCCAAAGAAATATCTACTCCATCAATCAGTATTTTACCTGTTTCAGGGATATAAAGCCGCTGCAGCAGCTTGGAAAGAGTACTTTTACCGGAACCGCTTCTGCCAACAATGCCTATTGTTATTCCTTCGGGGATTTCGAAAGATATGTCTCTTATTGCCTCAGGCATATTGGGCTGATACCTGAAACGGATTCCTTCGGCCTTTATGTGTCCTCTTAGGCATGGCAGCTGGGCTTTTGTCGGGTCTATTGATGGTTCGGGTTTGGTTTTAAAAATATCTCCGAGCTTGCTTATTGAAACGCCTACCTGCTGAAAGTTTTGCCACATCTGAACAATTCTAAGCACAGGGCCGCTTACTCTGCCGGAAAGCATTCTGAATGCTATCAACTCTCCTATGGAAATTTGGCCGGATATTACAAATCTTGCGCCAAACCAGAGTATTAATATATCAGCAGCTCTCTCTATGAGCTGTGCGGTGGATCCGGCTATTCCGGAAAGAACAGAGAGTTTAAAACTTGACTTAACATATTTTGCCAGCAGCTCTTCCCATTTTTTCTGCACTATGGGTTCAAGGGCGAATGATTTGATTGTCTGTATGCCTGAAACGGTTTCCACCAGATAGGAATTGCTTTCCGCACCAAACTGAAATTTTTCGTCAAGCTTTGACCTATACAGGGGATTTACTATTGCTGAGAGAATAACAAATAAAGGCAGGAATCCCAGAAAAATCCAGCTTAGTGTGGAACTGTAAAAAAACATTACAAGGAGGTAAACCGCGATAAACAAAACATCCAGCACGGATGTCAGCGGGGCGCCGGTCAGAAATTCCCTGATTTGTTCTACCTGCCGTACTCTTGTAATAGTGTCGCCCACTCTTCTTACCTCAAAATAGCGAAGGGGTAGACTGAATAGGTGTTTGAATATTTTTGCGCCCAGTGTAACGTCTATTTTATTAGTTGTATTGGTAAAAATATAAGTCCTTGCCATGCTGAGGATGGCCTCAAACGAGATTATTATAATCAATCCTATAGCCAAGCCATCAAGTGTTGTTAGCCCTTTATGTACAAGTACCTTGTCTATTATTACCTGCATGACTATCGGTGTTCCCAGCCCGATTATTTGCATGCAAAGCGAAGCCAGAAGAACCTCTCTGAGCGATTTTCTATATTTCCAGACTGACGGCAAAAACCATTTCAGATCAAAAATTTGGTCTACAAATTGGAATCCTTTAGGTGAAAGAAGAATTATTTCGCCCGTCCATATTTTTAGAAGATCATCTTTCCCTAGAAGTTCAGGACCCTGTTTTAGAGGGTTTAGAATTAGAAAACTTCCTTTTACTAAATCTTTTTGAGCCCCGATTACATATCCGTTATCAAAAATTTTAAAAATTAAAGGGAAATTAAGCAAGGCCCCAAACAGCCTCGCATGACGCTGTAAAAAAACGTCTCACTGCTCTGCAGTGTGGGCTCATTATTTTACTGATCAGATCTAATTTTTACTTTTTATTAGACATCTTATTTTTCTTTTTTAAGCGATAGTAGCTACAGGCTGTATATATTGGGCCAACTACATGATACATAAACCAATTATAATACTTAGCTTTAAACATGCCACTTTCTTTTGGCTTATACGTTTTTTTATACCAATCTGCATAGTCAAAAACTACGATATCAGTGCAGTTTAACAGTCCTTCTCCTACTTTATCATATAAAAATTCTTCAAGAGACTTTTTATTTGCTAGAGAATCTTTTGTGAAGCCAAATTTTTCAAATCTAGTACTGCAAGAATATATAGGAATTATCTCTTCTTTTTCATTACTCATCTTAATCTCAACGATATATTTGGCATTAGCTCCATACGCTTTATTTTTATAATGAGAACGCATAGGATATATTAAACCTGTAAAGTGATTCTTAAAGAAATCAATAGTAGGATCCCATAAAGCGATATAAGAGTTTATAATGTATTTTCCAGTAGATGTTGAAAGAATAAGTTGACGTTTTACTCTTTTATCAGTAAAACAATTGTCTAAAATGATTCTTGTTGACCCGATGCTATATAAGTCGATAGGATCGAATTCTTGACAAAAAATCTCAAATGGCTTTAATATTAAAGGTGCATTTTCAAAGTTGATTATTTCTAAAAAATAATTATGTCCTAATTTTAGATAGACTTTAAAAATTATAACGGCCTTATCTTTTAAATTTTCTAAGGTTATATTCCCAATATATTTGTCATTACATGCTATACTAGAACATATAGTATACGACCCTCTAATATTAATTCCAGACTTAAGTAGAAAGGTTTTTATAGTATAAACTAAAGCTATTATTGAAATAATTAAAGCCGTTATTGACGTAAAATCAACCATGTTTATTACTCCTTAATTTCTTATTTTTTGGATCTTCCTTCGAAAACAAATCAGCTGTGTATTTCTCATAGAGATTAAAAAGAAATTCAATGCGATTGGCTTCGGTTGGAAATGGTTGAGGACGGTATGCTAGATCAACAGCTTTGTCTAAATCTTGGTGGGCTTTCACTAAAACAGGCGGCATTGTCAGCGGATCGTAAAGATCAGCAAGTGAACTATTCGGAAATTGGGTTCTTGCATCCAGAACTTTCTGTGCAGCTTTCTCAATGGTTTCTTTCTGTTTTTCAGTAGGGCTTTCTGGCCATGGAAAGTTGTTATAAACAATGCTTGCAGAATATTGATATCTGCTTTCCATTCTCCCACAAACATATTTCATCCATGTCATATGCATCATAGAAGTAAGCACTCCTAGATGGTATAAACATGCATCTGGAATTATCAAAGCACTACCATTTACAATGGTAGCTGAATCAACTATACCAGTTGGGATATAAACTCTATTTTCAGATGAAACTTTAGGAATTATTATATAATCGTTTATAGGTTGTCTATTTTCGCCAAACAATGATGGCATACTTCCAAGATTCACTGTAGCTTTCCTGTTACTTGCTAAACGAAAATTTCTTGTAAGTTCTATTCTTTCTTTAATGAGAGGCGAATTTCTGATCTCTGATGGGGATACATTAACTAGCCACAAACACCATCTTATTTTATTATTGATAAACTCATCTCCTCCAATATATCTTCTTATAAATTTTTTTGACGATATATTCTCTTTAAAGAAAATGTTTTTATCTTCATTTGAAAGTATAAGATGACCATCATCAATTGGCATACTTCCATAATTCATTTCAGGCGCAGGACATATCGACTTTGTCCTAGAAGTTATCAAAATATGAAGTGGACCCTTTGTCAAGGACAGAAAATAAAAAAGATAAGGTGTAACTTTTTGTAAGCGCAGCCTGCACGCCCGCCGTGAGAATGGGCCATACAGCTCGTCGGAACGGCGGAAAAAGCGAGCAG
>JAJXWI010000090.1 GCA_021781705.1 bacterium
ATATATTACATTATTTTTAGATAAAATAATGTAGTGCCCTGCAAAAATGAACTTTCGTTGATAGTCAACATCTTACACGCCAAAACCGCCGAAGTCGGGAAGTTCAGAAACCTTAGAAATGCTGGGGCTGATGCAAACTTGGGTTAAAACAAAAAGTTCTACGTTTCAGCAGAGCTTTTTATTTCATCAAAGTTTTTAGATGGCTTATGCTCTGAGATTCAGTTTTCTTGCTGCCATAGCCTCGTCGAGCCTCTGTATGGGCATTTTAACTGGGCATTTTACAACTTCTTCCGGATTGGTTTCGGAAAGTTTTGCAATCTCAATCATCGCTTCTATAAATTTGTCAAGAGTCTCTTTGCTTTCCGTTTCGGTAGGCTCTACCATCAAAGCTTCGTGAACTATTAGAGGAAAATAGATTGTTGGGGGATGGAATCCTCTATCGAGCAATCCCTTGGCTATGTCAATCGCTCTAACTCCTTTTTTAGACTGGTCTTCAGCCGTTAGAACACATTCGTGCATGCAATATCTATCATACGCCTGTTTAAAGTAAGGAGCTAGTTTAACTCTGACATAATTGGCGTTGAGCAGCGCGTTTTGAGAGACTCTGATGAGCCCTTTTTTCCCAAGTGTAAGGATATAAGCATAAGCTCTAAGAATTATTCCAAAATTTCCATAGAATGGAGCAATATATCCTATACTTGCCGGGTAGTCATAGTCAAGAGCGTAAGATCCATCAGTCCTCTTTGCAACTCTTGATATTGGCAAATATGGTACTAGCGCTTGCGAAACACCTACAGGTCCTGAACCAGGACCGCCCCCGCCGTGCGGAGTAGAAAATGTCTTATGCAAGTTTACATGCATCACGTCAAAGCCCAGATCGCCGGGGCGCAAACGTCCAAGGATTGCGTTCATATTTGCGCCGTCGCAATATACTAGCCCGCCAACTTCATGAACAAGCCTGCAAATTTCTTTTACATTACTGTCAAAAAGTCCAAGCGTGTTAGGAGAAGTGAGCATAAGACCTGCCACATTCGAATCAAGCGCCTCACGAAGGGCGGCCATATCAACATTTCCATTTTTATCAGAGTTAACCTGTCTTATTTCAAAACCTGCAACAGCCGCGCTTGCCGGATTAGTTCCGTGTGCTGCGTCAGGAATGAGCATTATTCTTCTTTCTCGGTCATTTCTTGATCTGTGGTAAGCAGCAATAATCATTACTCCTGTAAGCTCGCCATGAGCCCCTGCCAGCGGCTGCATCGTACATTGAGCAAAACCAAGAATATCACTCAGCATTCTTTCGGTTTTATAAATAACCTCAAGCGCACCCTGTGTAAGAGCTCCGCCGTGCCTGAGTTGAGGCCAGAGCGGATGAAGTTCGGCAAAACCTGGAAGAGATGCAACTCTTTCGTTTATTTTGGGGTTGTACTTCATTGTACATGACCCAAGCGGGTAGAAATTGCTGTCCAGCCCTATATTTAACTTGCTGAGCTTTGTAAAATGCCTGATCCCGTCAAGTTCGGAAACTTCCGGCAATTCTGCCGACTCCTTGCGCATCAGCTCGCCTGTAATAGCTGTTGCTTCAGGTACATCAAATGCAGGAAG
Organism: bacterium; assembly: GCA_021781705.1. Classification (GTDB taxonomy): domain Bacteria; phylum Verrucomicrobiota; class Lentisphaeria; order Victivallales; family GWF2-38-69; genus JAJXWI01. The sequence continues at coordinate 1,603 of JAJXWI010000090.1, forward strand.
GGTAGAACCTCTTCTGCCTTTTTTGCCAATTTCGTATATCAGTTCCATAGCACAGCCTCCATTGCATTAGCCAGACCTTTCATTTCTTCCTTTGTGCGTTTCTCCGTAACAGAAACAAGCAGCTGGTTTCTCCTTGTTTCATAATAACGCCCGAGAGGGAATCCCGAAACATAACCTTTGTTTATGAGTTTTTGAACAATCGCACCGGCATCACAGGGGAATTTTATAATAAACTCATTAAAGAACGGAGAGTTGCCTACGGCCTCAACGCCTTTTATATCAGTAAGAAGATTTCTAAGGTAAACGGCTTTAGCTGAGCACAAATTAGCAACATGCTTTAGCCCTTCTTTCCCGACAAAGGTCAGATAAGCAAGGGCTGTCAATGCACAAAGACTCTCATTTGAACAAATATTAGACATTGCTTCTTCACGGCGAATATGCTGCTCTCTAGCTTGGAGAGTAAGCACATACCCTATTTTTCCTTCTTTATCGACAGTCTGACCGCAAACTCTTCCCGGAATTTTCCTCATACATTTCTCATTGACGGCCATAACTCCAAGATAAGGTCCGCCAAAACTCAAAGGGATTCCGAGGGACTGTCCTTCTGCCGTAACGATATCAAAACCCATTTCCCCGGGAGTTTTAAGGATAGCAAGGGATACAGGATAGGTGGAACATATTGCAACCGCGCCCCGTTTGTGTATTGCCTCAATAAATAATGTCCAGTCTTCGACAGTTCCGAAGAAATTAGGATATTGAACTATTACGCATGCTGTTTTGTCATTTACAGCATCAAGCAGAGAAACAATTGAGGATTCTACGCCTGCGCACGGCACCTCAACTAATTCCACGTTCAAATTGCGGCAGTAACAATGAAGCATCTTTCTGAAAATAGGAGAAACAGCCTCTGAAATAACAACTCTTCTCTTCTTTGTAACTCTGCATCCCAGCATCATCGCTTCGAATATGGCAGTTCCTCCGTCGTAAAGCGAAGCATTTGAGACAGCCATTCCGGTAAGTCTGCAAATAGCTGTCTGATATTCATAGATTGCCTGAAGTGTTCCCTGGGAAGCTTCTGGCTGGTACGGAGTGTAAGCTGTATAAAATTCGCTTCTGGCTGTGACTTCACTAACTGCCGAAGGAATCACATGATCGTAATAGCCGGCGCCTACAAAGTTCACAAGGTCTATCTTGTTCTTTGACGCAAGCTTTTTTGCCTGCTTCATTACCTCAAATTCAGACCTGGCCCTTGGCATATACTTAAATTGAGGGTATGGCCCCTTGACTTCAGCCTTCGTCCAAAGATCATCAAAATCCCTGCATCCGATAACATCAAGCATTTCTCTTGCGTCATTTTCCGTATTGGCTATATAAGGCATAACAATATCTCTTTTTTTTATTTCAATTTAGGATCGACCGTTAACAGCTTGCAGGGCATTAAATTTTTATGCCTATTTTCGCAAACTCCCACCCATTAACTATCACCTTTTATAATGCTTCTACATAAGCGCGGTATTCGCTTTCTTCCATCAGGTCGTCAAGTTCTGATGAATCAACATCCTTTACTTTGCAGATCCATCCTTCTTCTTCAGGAGATTCATTCACGAGCGCAGGATTATTTTCAAGCTCCTGGTTTATTTCACAGATAGTTCCTGATACTGGCGAAAACACATCTGAAGCAGCTTTTACTGATTCTACCACAGTCAAAACCTCACCAGAACTGGCCTGATCTCCAATGTTAGGAAGTTCTACGAAAGTAATGTCTCCCAGCTCATGGGACGCATGGTCTGTGATGCCGATTGTAGCTACATCACCTTCAAGACTGATCCACTCATGTTCCTTTGTAAATTTTTTCATGCTTCTTCTCTCTTTAAGTTTTGTTTTATCCTCAAACTACTTTTTTCCTTTAAACAATTCCCATTTTTACAGTGCCGGCTTTGTAGAAAGGCATTTCTGCCACTTCGCCTGGGAACGGTTTCCCTCCGATTTCGAGATTAATTTTATCGCCGGGCACAAAATTGTATTGTGGATGCACAAAGGTCAAGGCTATTGCCTTTTCGAGGATGGGAGAAAACATTCCGGAAGTTACAGTTCCTATTTCCTTGCCATCCGTGCTTAAAACCTTACTTCCTGCCCTTGCCGCTCTTCTGCCTTCAAGAACTACACCGATAAGTTTTTTTGTCTTCTTTGTCGGATCTTTCAGTATTTTTTCACACATAAAACTGGAGAGCCTTTTATCTAGCTTTAAAATCGGATCGAACCCTGCCTCACCTGGCGTTGTGTTCTCATCCATTTCATGTCCATAAAGAGGATATCCAACTTCAAGCCTTAATGTATCCCTTGCCCCAAGCCCTGCGGGTTTGACTTCAGGAAAGGATAATAAATAATCCCAGAGCTCGCCAACATTGTCAGCAGCTACATAAAACTCAAAACCCAGTTCGCCTGTGTATCCTGTTCTGCTTACTATCGCCGGAATTCCTTTTACTGTGGTTTTAATCCATTTATAGACGCCGGGAAGATCGGCTTTCTTAAAACCGATTTTCTCCATTATCTCTACAGTTTTGGGCCCCTGCAAATCAAGTTTTCCGGTTTTATCAGATTCATCAACGAACAAAATACTGCTCGGAAGCAAGCTTCTTATTCGGGTCGCGTCAGACTCAATAGTTCCCGCATTAACAACTATCATAAACTCTTCTTCACCCATTCTGTAAATGAGCAGGTCGTCCATTACAGTGCCTCTGTCGGAAAGGAGAAAATTATATCTGGCAAACCCAATTTTTTGGTCAGCCACAGCTCTCGGAAAGATCTTATCAAGCTCCTGTGAGGCATTTTTGCCTCTAATAATAAATTCACCCATGTGACATGTATCAAACAATGATACTGCTTTTCTTGTGTGGTGATGTTCAGCAAGAATTCCCCCATTGTACTGAACTGGCATATCCCATCCGCCAAAAGGAACCATTTTTGCGCCCAACGAAACGTGCTTGTCGTGAAGAGGAGTCATTTTTAGATTTTCCATAATCTTTTCCCTGTCTACGTGTTGGATTTTTGTAAAAAATCTCGCTAAAAATTCTACCCGATCAAACTATATAATTTATAAAAATAAAATACAATCAAATACAATCCACCAAAATTAAGTATTTCTTACAATTTCATAAAATTAAGATAAAAAAAGGCGTTCAAAAGAACGCCTTCTCTGCAAATGCTATAAAAATGTCTTATCTGAAATCAGCCATTGTCATATCGTCACCCTTTGGGTCGAGGAAGAATATTCCGGCAACAAAGTCAACGATTTCAAATGGATGTACTTCAAAATCAAGTTCTCCAAAAAGAGCACCCTCAGCACCGATAGAGAATATGTCTCTCGGGCCTCTCCAGAAATTGTATACACTATCATTTATCGAAGGAACCCCCTGATAGCAACAGAAATAACGCTGAACGCCTCTTGTCGTATCTGTCATTTCAACATTTTCAGCTGTAAGCATCATGAAACTTGCATTCCAACCAGATTGAAGACCGGCGCCGTATTGCCTGTTGTATCCCTTTACAATCTTTGCAGCACCGCCGATACCTCCGCCAAATTGAAAATATCTGGTAACCCAAACATTGGCTTTTACGGTAGGTCCAAATCCCATAGATATATCCACTATATCAAGAAAATCCATAACTCTGTTTGGAAAATAAAGAATGAGCTTATCTCCCCATGTATCTTTCTGTACGGTTTTTTGTGGAGCGGCTGCAGGTGTAAATGCCGATACGTCCTGCTGATCCTGCTGAGCGTTTGGAACTACTTCATCTTCTGCATTAAGGTTTACGACTGCAAAAACTATTATGCAGACAGTAGACAATAATACTGCGCTAATTTTTTTTAACATTTTTTTTCCTTTCTTTTTGTTAATTAACTAAATACTAAAAATATATTTAATACTACAATTCATTAAATTATACAAGCACTCCACATATTGCAACAATTCACACACCATAAAAACATGATAAATTCTCTAAAAACTTGCTTTTTCTCCTTTTAGATACACTTTAACGGACTTGGTGGTATAAGAATTTCATAAAGAAATATTAAACGGCCAAGCCGTTTTTAGTTTCAATCGGGATGTAGCGCAGCCTGGTTAGCGCGTTTGACTGGGGGTCAAAAGGTCGAGAGTTCGAATCTCTCCATCCCGACCATTTTTATATATGTATTACGTATACATTCTTAGGCTGTCAAATAATCAGAAAATATTCCGAATAACTTTACTCTTCCCCTATTCGCTTGATTTATATTGATAATTTCGAATACATTTTGTATGACGCAATAAACTGGTTGACATCCTTACATCCATCAGCCACGATTAATTCCTTTTGCTAAATTGCTGTTTAATCTAGCGGCGACAAATATTTAAGGCTATAATCCCATTTTATAATTATATAATAGGACCATCTCAAATACTGGGGATCGTCAAGTTTGTCCAGCCTGACAATGGTGCTTGGCAGAAAGAGCTAATAACACACAAAAGACCTTGAGATGAAAAGCAATATCATACCTGAGACAATAGGAGTTTTTATTGCGCTTTGCGGAGCGGCCGTTGCCGTGATCGGGTGGGGTTTTGATGTTGATCTCTTTAAAAGCTTCACTCAAGACTATATCTCCATGAAGATAAGTACTGCCTTATGTTTTATTGCAAGCGGTCTTATCATATATTCTATTGCCAGGGCTCTGAAAAACAAATCTGGTAATTCTATTGCCTTAATCGTAATTATCACTGGCGTGTTGCTCATTCTGGCATGCATGGGAACATTCCTTTTCGGGGCTATTTTTAATACTCAAACAGGACTGGAATATTTTCTTGTAATAGATAGAACGATCTCTCCTGAAACCTTATTTGCGGGAATGCCTTCAGCTCCGACAATGATCTGTTTTATTTTAATAGCTTTATCGGGCATTTATTTTCTATTCCGTTCGAATGGGCGTGGTTTTGTATTCATATCTGCCGGTTTAATTGTATTGATCCTCGGCGGAATAGGCATAGGCGGATATATAATCAATGAGCCGATTCTTCGTTACCGGACAGAGGGATTCAGCAACCCAATGGCTATTCCTACGGCCATTTTATTTTTCATTTCGGGAATCTCTCTTGCCATGATAGGGTTTGTAGAAAAATCGTTCGGAATGCACGAAGATGCTAAGGGCGCATTTTCGACATTGCAGGGCAAGCTGGTCGCGCTTGTTTTTGTCGCATTGATTCCCGCGTTAGGACTGATCATGCATATGACAGTAGAACAGCGCAAGATACAGATTAAGAAAACCGAAGAAAAATGTCTGGCAGTCTCTAAAACGGCGGTTCTTAATTTCGAAAAACTCGCGGAAGGCTCACGCTTCCTACTTATAGCTTTGTCTAAAAACCCGGCAGTTCTGACGTTTGATCCTCAAAGTGCCGGCGCGGCTTTCGCAGATATCAAGAAACATCTGCCCCTATACGCCAATATATTCGAATTAAACCCTAACGGCGATATCTTTGCCAGCGCCGTCCCGTTTAAAGAAAATGTTAACTCGTCGGATTTTTTGTATTTTTCGGAAGCTGCAAAAACCCATGCCTTTTCCTTCGGCGATTACCAGATAGGCAGGATAGTTAAGAGGCCGGTCATTGTATCAGCTTATCCAATATTGGACAAAAACGAAAAACTTCTTGCGGTAGTAGCCTGTTCTCTGGATCTTGAGAAAGTTAACCTTGAATTGAAAGAACTTAAGGCCCAACAAACCGGAGCTCTTGTCGTATTGGACATGAACCGGACAATACTTGCGCACTTTCCCAATCCTGAGAATAAATATACTGGGGAAATGTTTCCAGATGAAGGTCTTCTAAAAAGTGTTCTTGAGCGAGGACAGCTAATAAAAGAGATGAAGGGGTTAGATGGTGTGGAAAGAATATACGCGTTTGTCCCTGTCGGGGCTTCCGGCGGAAAGATATTTGTGGGCTACGGCATTTCAAAGAATGAGGCGTATAAAGAGTTAGACAGGGAATTTTACCATAATCTACTGCTGTTTGCTTTGATCTTTATCATTTCTTTTGCCATGGCTCTTTTTATCGGAAAACTGGCAAAAAAAACAGATGATGAAATGAAGAAACCTTATTACTTGCTCTCCTCGCTTGCCAATAATTCCACAGATGCCATTTATATAAAAGACAGAAATGGTTGTTATTTATTATTTAATAATGAAGCTGCCAGGTTTGTCGGCAAGAAACCTGAAGAAGTCATTGGAAAAGACGACTACAACATTTTTCCGGCAGTGGAAGCAAAGAGTGTTATTGATCGGGATAGAATAGTTATAGCTAGCGGGAAGACATCTACTTATGAAGAAATTGTTACAACGTCAAAAGGCGTAACCACTTTTCTGTCAACTAAAGGCGTTATATATGACGAGAAAGGCAGATTTTTAGGGCTTTTTGGCATTACCAGAGACATCACAGAGCGTAAGAATGTGGAGGAAACTCTTCTAAAAAAAGATATTCTGATGAGTAGGATGAGCAAGATGGCAAAAGTAGGGGGATGGGAATTCGAAACTGATACATTAAAAGGGGTCTGGACAGATGAAGTTGCCAGAATTCATGATTTAGAGCCTGCAATGAAAACCGATGCTCAAATAGGCTTAAATTTCTATCACGGAGATGCGAGAGAGAAAATGGAGATAGCGATTAAAGAAGCCATCCACTCCTTTAAGCCTTATGATCTGGAATTGGAAATGACTACTGCCAAAGGCAATAATAAATGGATAAGGACAATCGGGGAACCTGTTATAAAAGATGGTAGAGTTGTGAAATTAACTGGAACGTTTCAGGATATTACCGAGCGGAAGAAAGCGGAGGAGGCGCGGGCGGAAGTCGAGACCCGCTACTGGCGTCTGCATGAAAGCATGACGGATTGCTTTGTTGAGGTTGCCATGTCGGGCGAGATCATTGATGTTAACCGTTCGTATCTGGCCATGCTCGGCTACACAAAGGAAGAGGTTCGCAAGCTGAGGTATCAGGATATAACGCCTGCTAAGTGGTATGAATTTGAACAGAAGATCGTAGAGAATCAGATTCTGCCGAGGGGGTATTCGGAAGTATATGAGAAAGAATATATAAGAAAGGGAGGGGCTGTTTTTCCGGTGGAGCTAAAGACATATTTGCTGCGCGATACTAATGGTAGCCCATCGAGCATGTGGGCTATAGTACGCGACATCACCGAGCGCAAGAATGCGGAAGAAAAAATAAAGCAAAGCGAACGCAATCTTTCTGAAGCGGAACGCATAGGCAATACGGGAAGTTGGGATTATGACGTTGCTTCAGATACCGCAAATTGGTCAGAAAATATGTTTTTGATATTTGATGTTGATCCAAAAATGCCAAAAGAACTAGTGTCAAGTCAAGCCTCTAATGTCGGATAAAGTCTTTTAAGTTTTACACGAGCATCAACTGTTGTAAAGTACCAGTTTATTTTTGCGTTCAAATTGTCCCTGCGATTCTGCCACGCGGACACTTCCTCTTTGATTTCTTCTATATTGTCTATTCTCCTGTCCAAGCACTGGCTTATTAAAACATTGAGTTCAATTTCC
>JAJXWI010000091.1 GCA_021781705.1 bacterium
TGCAGGCCGCCAGTACGTAACAGAGGCAAAGCGCCTGTTTATGCGCAGGAAAAACCATTTTATGAGCTAAAAGCAAGAGTTTACACTAAAATTTTATATGTATTAATGGAGAAAATTTTATTAGCAGGATGTCGAGACGAAGTCCGACAGGCTGCGAGGCAATTTTAATTCTTGTTTTTTATACAGACAGAATAATTCATATAATATTGATTCAAAGAACTTATTCCATATATAATGAGTTAGAAAGAAAGAAAAACAACCTAAAATGAAGGAGGCTTATGAAGCTAGATGACAAAGACAAAGATTATTTGAGAAAACTTCATTTAGAAACTCAGATATTTATGGAAAAAGGATTGTTTGCAGTATCTTCAGCGTCAATTCCTTTAATTTGCATTGCTTCTAGGCATTTAACTGCTAAAACACATATGTTGGCGATAAGTATAAGCCTTTTTCTAGCAGCATGTTGTTTTATCATTACTCTTATTTCGCAGTTTATAAGTTTTAGGTTATCAAAAAAATTGTATGAAAGAACATATAAAAGAGCAACCGAAAAATTAATCAAGGTACCAGATTCAGAGAAACCCGCAAAGAACCCGTATAGTAGAATTGATAGAATAAAGAAATTGAAGACATTTTATCACTACATTTTTGGATTAGGACTCTTTTTTATTTTATGCACTATTTTTTTCCATACATTTTTTTAAGTAAATAAAGTTTATGGCGGATAAAAACAGTACTACAACGGTTGTATGAATCTTATAGTTTCACTCCACGTTAAAGCTTGTTATGCCCAAGTCTTATTGTATGGCAATAATAATGAGTGCTTCTGCTCTAAAGCTTTGAAAAATGGTCAAGTGCCGCGCCGAATCACCTCTTACTTTTAATATAGCTACTTTGGTTGTAAAAGGCTTTTTTACGATTCGGACAAATATCTTAGAATAGTAATTAATACTGACTACTGGTTATTTATAAAAAATCCCTAAAAACTACCAGCCTCAAAATTTTTGTTGTTGGATTGTTGTTGTATAATATCGTAACAATAGCAAACTTTGAATAACAAAGCCCCTAACGGCTTTTCAGCTATTAGAGGCTATTTTTGAGTCTAAAATGGTACCCGGGGGGGGACTCGAACCCCCACGTCCGTATAATGGACAACGGATTTTAAGTCCGTTGTACTAGCCCCATTTAATGATTATTTGGCACTCTATGGTACTTGCTTTTTACTTTTCAGGCCTTATTGTTCTCTCAAAGAGCAACACTAATTAACATTAGAGAACAATATATATGATGAATACTAAAGATTCTGGCAGCACCGGTAAAAATAACAAACTCCTGCAAAGAGGCTGCCTTATTCTCAGAGGGAAAAATTACTATGTAAAATTTTATCTCAATGGTAAGCAATTTAAAAAAGTTCTAATAGATGATACAGGGAAATCTATCACTAATCGTAAAGAAGCAGAAAAGGCAAAAGAGAAGCTTCTAGCGCCCTACTTCATGAGAGATAAAAAAAATCTGACAGAGCAGATGCTAGCTTCAATCAGAGCAGATGATGAAAGGATTCTTGAAGCTGCAAAGCAAGCTGATAATATCCTAAACCCTGCCTTATCCTTTGATAAAGCATGGGATACTTATATTCATAATCAGGAAAGGCCACAATCCGGTGATAGAACCTTGAAAGATTATATCGGATACTGGAATAAGTTTTATTCATGGATAAAAGAGAATAAACCCGTCCTGATCAGGCTGAAAGAAGTTACAGAAGAAACCGCTTCAGAATATGCTTTATACTTGAAGCGCTTAAAGTTAAGCGCCGGTACATTTAACAAAAACAGAGACTTCCTGAAAATATTCTTTTATTACTTAAGGAAACCAGCAAAGATAGAAGTAAATCCTTTTGAGAATATCAAGAGGCTTAAAGACACTCCTGACACCCGTCGGGAATTTTCTATTGAAGAAATCAGGGTTGTTATAGAACGTGCTTCTGGGGATTTACAACTATTACTAGGCCTTGGAGCTTTTACCGGTCTAAGGCTTGGAGACTGTTGTACTCTTCAATGGCATGAAATAGACCTTGATTCAAAAGTTATTAAGAGAATCCCAAATAAGACCGCTAAGAATAAAAAGCCAGTTATTATAGGAATCCCGGAAATCTTATTTCATAAGCTAATTGATATTCCAAAGTCAGAGCGCCGGGGCTATCTCTTACCATTTTATGCTGAAAAATACAACAATGTCAACACCCGGCCGCATATTGCCAGAGCCGTTCAGGATCATTTGAAAGATTGTGGAATTCAAGTACACCGGCCCGGCACTGGAAAAGGAACAAAGAATCGCGCTGTACTTGAAGCGGGCTTTCACAGCCTAAGACACTCTTATATTTCAATTCTTGCTAAGTCCGGAGTATCTCAGAGCGTACTTATCAAACTTGCCGGACATAGCCAGAAAATGAGTGAACATTATACTCATGTAAAGCCCGAAGAAGCGCGACAAATTGCTGACACATATTCAGGGCTCATTCAGAGGCCGGAGAATCCCGTTCCTGAAGCAATCACAATCGAACCCATATCATCGACCACAGAACTAAAAGAACGTATAAACAGGGGCCTGCAATATCTCAAAGAAGCAGCTATTCCTGAAGTAGAAAAACAGAACCTTTTAAGCATACTTGGTAATTAAACCGGCAGATGATCGCAATTTTACCGAAAATCGATTACGGCTGGAAAATGTCAAATTAGTCTTTTACTGGTAAAAATCCTTTTTCTCCTAAAAATTTTATTATTCCTCGGAGCAAAACATTATTACCGAATTTTATAACATATTTTCTAGCCCCTTGGCTTTCGGGTTGTAGCATTTTTTTATCTTTTAAGCGATTTATTTGACGAGATATTTCCTGTGGTGATTTATTCGGAAAGAATTCATTAATGTCCGATGCTTGAATTATTCGTTTTTCCACTGTTTTTTTTAAGATTTTTGATTCTAACTCGGTAATATTTTCTCTCTCAAGTGAATATATAATCGTAGGAAGTAGGATTTCTTTTTTTAAATAGTCATATTCTGTTAATTTATCAATTTTTTCAATTTCTTGTTTTAGTCCTGATAGCACGTATTCACACCAATTTAAAATACTTTCTTCTTTCCCTGAATCTGCAAAAGATAATAATTGGTTATATTTATCACGATCACCACAAAAAATAGCTGTAGGATTAATAATTCTATTGCCTTGCTCTACGTGGAATTCTTGTTTAACCAGCATTGCATAAGTAAATAGCCGGACAGTTCTTCCATTCCCATTACTAAAAGGGTGTATCCATACAAAGCGATGATGAGCTATTGCAGCTTTAATTAAATCATATTTAAAAGGGTCTTTTTGGTTAATAAATGCAATCAATTCATCCATATAATCTTGAACTCTAACTGCTTCAGGGGGTACATGATTAGACCCAGAAATACTTATAGACCCTTGCCTATATACTCCTGGAGTACGATCCCCTTCTCCATGTGGGGGGAAAGACAAATCTTTTACTGTAAGTTTATGTAATTCTCTAATAAAAGCATGGTCAATTGGAATAGAATTTTTTATAGAACTATCAATAAAATCCATCGCCTTATCCATGTTTTCTATTTCGAGAATATTCTCTTCTTTTTTTAATTTATGTTCTAATTGAGTTTCAATAAATTCAGCAACAGTAGTTCTGTTGCCCTCTATCCTAGCTGAGCCAAGACTTTCGAGAAAGTGAAAAATACCTTTCAACTGAAGAAAAATAATATAAGGAGTAGTTCCCTCTATTCTCTTTTTCCTAAGATAATCTAAGTCTATCACCAAGTCAGTAAGTTTAGAGTCAAAGCGAGGGGTTATTAATTTTAGATCAACATGATGAAAAGTCCTTGCCATATTTAACGCTCCCAAAATAAACAATTAACATTCACTATTATATCTCTTTATAAATAAACTGGATAAAAATTTAGCTCTTTTCAAACATTTAACAATTAAAAAAAACAACATTTAACAGTAAAAAGTTGAAAAAGCATATAAAAGCAAGCTTAAAGTCTTATATCTAAAATAGTTTAGCCTATCTATGACATTGAGCTGGTTTTGATTTCCTATAACCGGCAATACCGACTAAATAATCTAAATATTCATAAGCACATACCACACCGGCAACAGTCTTAATAGGTATACCTCACTCGCTTCGCATACGCTTGCTCGTTCGGGAATAGGCTCCGCCATTGCCTTCCATGCTATCGCACAAGGCTCATGGCTTCGCAGTATGGCAATATTTAGGCATACAAGTCAATGCTATTACTTTTCAGCATAGTGGAAGCTGAGCCAGCGGCGCAGCTGAAACAGCTGTGTTTACTTGCAGCGAATCTTAAGAGCGTTTGCTGTAACAATGGACTAGCCCAAGCAGCTAACATACTGCACTGGAAGCATTGAAGCCTTTGGCAGTCAAGCGAAGCTGAGACTGGAAGGCGAAATGCCAAGGCAAGCGAAGGCTGTGCGTAAGCATAGAGCCGAAGCTCAGCCAACGAAGCGAACGAGCCTTTACGAGTGAGCGGAGTAATGCCATTAAGTCTTTTTTTAATTTTCGAAAAGTAATGCCGGTGTGTCCGGCTTATTATGTAAGAAGTCAATATATTTTAATACTTAATGAACCAATACCTCTTAAAGCTCTGTCTTTGGTATAGTTTCCTGTATGCTGTTTACTTCTAGTGTAACTTCTTTTTCTTTTATATCTTGAGAATCAGCATCTTTTTTCTTGCTAATTCTATCTAATTTCTTATATAATTTTTTAATCTTTTCTTGAGCAGTGTTTGATTCATCATTATCTAATATTTCTCTTTTTATAACATCTTTTTCTATTACTTCCCGGATCTCATTATTATCAATTTTTACAGCTGGGATTAATCTCTTAATTTCTTTTCGGATGTAATTCATTACAGTTTCATTCAATAGCAGATTCCCTATAATATATTTATTTACACATTGGATTTTTTCGAAGTATTCTTCTCTGATATTTTTTTCTAAGCCCTCTTTTGATAACAAATATAATAAATCTAAATTTTTTTCATTTTTAGCACTGATTTCATCAAATCTGAAATTGAATACCAAATCTGAACTTATGGGCTGCTCAAATTTAATTTTATAGATATTCCAAGCTATTCCGTTAGTCAATATTACCCATGGAATCCCTTTATTCGCACCATAATCAATAGCTTGTTTTACATAATGTTCTTTTAACTCCAATCCGATAGCCTTGCATTCGATTAAAAAATGCATTTTATCATTTAGTTTTATCGCTAAATCACAATAAGTTCCACGAATAGCTAACTCACTAGTTACTTCCGTATACTTGTCATAACCAAAAACATCTGCAAGGATATCGTTAATTATTGATACTGTGTCTGATTCATTAACATCTCTAGACTTGGCAGTACTTAATATTTTTTGAAATCTAGCAATCCCTTTAGATAATCTTTCTAAAGCCTTTTTAGGAATGTTATACATTAGTTGCTCCTATATTTCTTATTTGTTTTATTTTGGATTTACTGTCCCATACCCAAGTTTAAGTATTACTAAAAGTATGACATTTTCAATAGCTTATAAAAAAATGATCATTCGCAGCAATCTAACTGAGAACTAAGATATTATCGAGTGGAAAAACTAATGCCGGTTAGCACTATATAGAAAATCAGATAAAATCTTGGAGAGGTTTTTATGCAGGATATAGAACAAGTAGCGAAACAGTATTGCCTTAACATGGCTGACATTTTGGAAGAAACAATGAAACGTTTCAATTATCTGGAATACGGGCCGCTATGGGAAATATTTATTAACGATACCCAAACCGGCAATTACTTCTTGCATTTCAACTTCAGACTAATTAATGATGAAATTTCTATCCAGTTGAGAATTAGTGCTGGCAAGGTGATTTTTGATTATATGGACAAGATTAAAGGAATAGGACTTTAGGCTTTCGAGGCAATTTTACTTCTCAGTTTTTTCTATACAGAAAGAATAATTCTTATAAGTTGACGAAAGAAGTTATTCCCATTACAATGAGTTAGTAAAAAAGAAAAACATCCAAAAATAAAGGAGTCTTATGAATGATGAAACAACTCCAAAACCGACCGACAAAATAGATGACAAAGAAAAAGAAATAGATTATTGGAAAAAGATGCATCTGGAAACTCAGAGATTTATAGAAACAGTATTGTTTGCAGTATCTTCAGCGTCAATTCCTTTAGTCCTCAACTTTTCCATGCATTTAACTAATAAAACACATACATGTAAAATATTTCTATATCCCAGTCTTATTCTCGCCGTATTTTGCTTTTTCATTACTATAATCGGTCAGCTGATAAGTTTCTCTATAACAAAAAAGGTTTACGAAGCACTATACAAGGCTAATGAATATAAAGAGAAAAACAAGGAACTAGCAGATAATTTGAAGAAGTCTGCAAAGACAAAAATGGAACTAGCAGATTTTTTGAAGAAATTTTATTACATAACTTTTATTTTAGGACTCACTTTTTCTTTTCTCACTATTATTCTTCATTTATTTGAGCCTTTTGCAAAATTCTGATTATAAGGCTGAAGAGTTGTAATCTTTACCTTCTGCTTAAAGCCAAATAGTCATTTATAATATTTTAATAAATCAGGAGTATCGTTGTGTTTTCACAAGTCAAGTGCAACTATTCCACATGAGGTAAGCTAAGAAATAAACATAATCCTGCGGCTGTGAGAGGCTCTTGAGCAATCATGAAGCACTCATTAATCCTACGTGAGAAAACATTAAGTTTTGTCAAGTTCTATTCTGTAGTAAAACTTATAAATTGGATAAATACTATAAATTTATTACACCCAATCTTTACCGCGAGTAACTCTATAACTCCAACCTTTTGCCTTACAGTGTCCTATAACCTGCTCAACTGTCCACCCCCGCATATATCCGGCAAGCCTACAATCAGAGCGAATAACGGTATTATCCTTAACAAGAACACAAGCTGTTTTATAACCGGAGTTGATCTCATATAAAGAATAGTCTCTTAAGACTTCTCTGACTTGTTCTTGTGCTATTGCAAATTCTTCTGGTTTAACAGTAAAATCTATGTTCAAAGGGGTAATATCTATATCCAAAGGAGTAATATCTATGTCTAATAATTTTTCTTTTTTCATGTCTATTTTTAGTCTATTTTTAGATTTTATAATATGCTTTGGGCATTTTAACCATATTATCTTCATCTTCAATTAGAAGCGATGTGTCTTCATTTCGTATTATCTCGTGGTATTCGGCTATCAGCTTAAATAGTTTCTCAGTTGGCAAATCGCTTATCTTCCTTTCGGTAGCCTCTTCTAGTAATTTTTTGGATATAGCTCCTAAATTCTTAATCCTTGTCTCTTTTGATATCTGATATTCCTTGAGAAGAGCATCAAGATTAATAGTTTTGAGATTTTGTATTTCAGTTTCAAATTTTTTAGACCAGTTAATCAAAGTCTGCTTATTTACCTTTAATTCTTTGGAAATCTTATCAAAACTATTACCATCTGCTCGTAACTCAATAAATCTTTCTATCGTCTTTCTGTTTTTCATAAAAAGTCTCCTATGTTTTTATGTAAGTTTTAACCTACATTCAAACTGTTTTTATTCTGGTGCTTCGTAAAATCAAATAAAATGCAACGCTAGGAGTTTGTCGGACTTAGTAATGTGAGTTTTTGTAACTGCTTTACTATGAGACACTTAGTTTTTGAATCGAAATATTGATTATGTTGATTGTTAACGACTTGTAGCTAAAGTCCGACAGGCTGCTAGGGCCCTAAAATCTTAATTAAATAAGAATCTTTAATCCTGCGTTTAAAAAAATCTCCACGTTCGCCTAGTTTTTGCCCTAAAACTTCACCACTAAAATTGCTGGTTATCCAAGTTGGCTTTTTTTCTAATTCTCTGAATGCTATTATCTCAAAAAAACTTTCCCCTGCTCTATCTGTAAGTTTTTCTTTTCCTAAGTCGTCAAGTATAAGCAAATCAATTCTGCAAAGATTTTTTATTAGCTTGTCAGCTTCTTTTAGATCATAGGAAAACAAGGCAGCTATTTCTCTAAGCAACGCAGAAACAATAAAAAACTTTATTATAGCCCCCTCTTTTAGCCGGCTTTTAGCTACATGAATAAGAGTTCTAGTCTTACATAGTCCTGAAGATTTTGAAGCAATAAACAGACTTTTATCTTTATTATTTTCAACCAATTCCAGCAGTTCTTTATTGCCCTTTTCGGCGTCGTAATCTGTTAATGGCAATCCTGAATTGATTATTTTCTGATTTTCTTCCTGAAGCTGCATCATTGTGTCATTTTCTCGGATAATAGCTTTGTAGCAATCGGAGCAATACCCATAACCGTTGACTCCGAGAGTTTCGCAGTTCTTGCATGGAGTAACACTAGCCTGATAATTCTTTTGTTTTTGTCTTTCCCGTATTGCACCGCAAAGGAGTAGGATATCTTTTGCCACAGCTAAAACCCTCCATCTGGCGGTATATCTTTTAGGGTGTTTTCTTTTGGGGTATGAAACTTATCTGTTTTATCTGGAAAGATCCCCTGATAATTTTTGCCAATGCTGAATTTAAGGTTCCTAATGGCTTGATAGACTCCCCACCCTGCACAATCCGCTAGCTGTTGCTTTACTGCCGATAATGTTGGTAGTTTCTTTTTTTCCTTTAAGTGCTCCAGCCATTGTATATAGCAGTCTACAAATTCAGGTGTTTGAAGAATTAAAGGAATTTCTAAAATATTACTTTCAAATAATTCAGGAGTAACAAAAGTTCTTTCTTTACTATCTTTAGATAGTTTCTTCTTAGTATTACTATCCTTAGACTGTCTTACTAATGTGTCCCATTTTGCCTCTGAGACATTTTGGGACATTGGCTGTGTCCTGTTTTGGGACATTGGAGTACGAAAACGGAGGATAACAAAGAATATAATCAATTATCCCATTGTTATGTTTTATTCTTTTTAAATAATGATTGCTGAATAATTCTCAAAATATTATTTTTTTTGCCATTTTCATCAAGTAAAAGCCACAACTGGCTTAAGTCTGCTATAAGCATTTTTACAGAAGTACAGTCTTTCCATGTTTTCCAGGAT
>JAJXWI010000092.1 GCA_021781705.1 bacterium
TTTCTTAAATCAGATTCTCTTTCAAGATCAAGAAAAATGGAGGGCCCAAATTCTTCTATAATTTTGTGAGCCAGAGTAGACTTCCCGCATTGCCGAGGCCCCAGTATCGCAACCGCTGGAAAAAAAGAAAGCGCCTTTTTGACGTGACTGTCTATTGTTCTTTTTATGTAAGCCTGCATATCTAAAATATAATTTTAAATTTACAAATACAAAGTGAGATTTTAAAAAATTATCAAATTTATTCGTCAACGAATTTGGCTAATTTTGCGAAACAGCTAGAGGAGAATAAAATTTTGAATTCCTCCCGCCCGCAGTCTCCAGTCTCCGCCCGCCCCGACACTGGTACATATAAGGATTGCTTAAATTGCCGTAATAATATCACTTACTCCTTCCTGGAAGTAGTTGCAATGTTATTATAAACAGACCATGTAAGCTTAGCGCATTTTGACCATGTAAAATTTGCACTTTCATTCAGAGCTTCTTCAGAAAGCCTATGTTTTAAATCGCTGTCATCAAGAAGATTTTTGATAGCGTCAGCCCAGGTATTAACATCCCACCCATTTATTCTTAATGTTCCTGTTGGAGCTATCTCTCTAAAGACATCTATGTCTGAGCATACTACAGGAATGCCGGCAGACATTGCCTCTATTACAGGCATGCCAAACCCTTCAAGTTTAGATGGCAATATAAAAAGTGCAGCATTTGAATATAAATCAGCTAACTCTTCTTGGTTTATGTACTTAATCCATGAAATCTTCCCATTT
Source organism: bacterium (assembly GCA_021781705.1). GTDB lineage: Bacteria > Verrucomicrobiota > Lentisphaeria > Victivallales > GWF2-38-69 > JAJXWI01. The sequence continues at coordinate 765 of JAJXWI010000092.1, forward strand.
GATGGACATTGCCCTGCTAATCTTAGAATTTTCTCTCCATTATTTTCTCTGTCTTCTCCGACAAATATAAGAGGTGGCAGGTCATGAAGGATTTTACAAAGTCTATAATATACGTCTATTAAAAACAGAGGGTTTTTCCTGTGCGTAAGAGACCCCACAAAGAGGATATGGGTTCCTGGAGGATTCCATTTTTTTATCTCATGAGCAGTCGCGAGGTAAGTTACTGTTATTTTTTCTTCTGGAATATATTTATATTTTTTAATTTCGTTCGCCGTATAATTGCTATTGCACAGAAAATGATCTGAATTTTCCCATGCCCAACGAGTTGTAAAATTGAATAGAAATTTCTTTTTGACCCCTTCGACATGCAAAGTTAGCAAATCATGAACAGTTGTGACTATCGGACATGGTAGTTTTTGTGGCGGCACTCTAGTGGGGAATGGGGCATGATATAAATCCGGGCTAAGCCTTTTTATCACTTTATGCAAATTGAACAATATATCAATCGTAACTTTACCCTTTCCGTAACACACAGGAATAAAGTTTTCTCCAACATTCGGACCAATCCATTTTTCACCCGTATACAGCAGATAGTAAGTGTTATTAGGCTCAATGATGTTTATCTCTCTTAACGTATTAAGAATGTAGTATCCTACGCCAGTAAGTTCTTTTGTGTTCAGCCAAAATGATTCAATAGCTATTTTCATTTATTTATCAATCAATTTTATAAATGAGACAGGGAGAAAAATTAACCTTTCCTGTGCTTTATGGATTAGTTAAGTATCTTTTTGTTTCTTATGCTCTATTGCATTTATATATATACTCATAATACCGGCCAGATAAGTTTCTATATTATATTTTTCATGAACGCGCCAATAGCCATTGATTCCCATTTCTTTAGCTTTTATCCTATCTTGCAGAATCGCTTCGATCTTATGGGCTAGATCTTCTATGTTTCTGCATTCTGCTAAATATCCTGTTTTGCCATCTATTAACCAATCCGGAATTCCTCCGGTATGAAAAGCCACTATAGGTTTCGCGTTAGCCATTGCTTCTATCCCTACCAAGCAGAAAGATTCTATCCAAACTGAAGGGACTACTACCACATCTGCCATAGCATAACAATCTCTAGTTTTCTCATAAGGTAGTATTCCTAATACTTCAACCTTTGCGGAAAGACTAAGCTGCTGTATTTTGCTATAAACTTCAGGCATAGCTGGACCTCCCGTAACTAGATATAACTTAAAAGGGATATTAATTCTTGCTACTGCTTCCAGTAAATAATCAATTCCTTTTTCAAATGAAGCTCTCCCGACAAATAAGATACTATTTTCTTCAGGATTACCATATTTTTCGCTCCGGTGCATGACGTCATCAAAGTTGAAAGTTTTGGTAAAGTTGGGGAGAAATGCAATCTGTTCTTTCTTGTAGCCATTTTGAAGAACACACGCATTCATGGCTTCACTTTCTACTATAAGTTTGTCAATTTTTCTATGAAGAAGATATGAAAAATACTTAGGGATTGCGCATCGTCCTTCAAATGAAAATCTTAATAATTCTGACCATAAACAGCCTTCTGTAACGCATCTGATCCCTAAAGGGTATGGACATATTTTTTTATCCTTGCGTAAAATGCGCCAGTTATTGAAACAGTATAGTCTTGGATCATGGACTGAGCGCACAGTAGGAGTTTTTCTTATAGACTCGCTTATGATGAATGGATTTTGCAAATTATGTATATGTATTACGTCTGGCTTTTCAGTTTCAATGATACTACGGAGTGATTTTTTTGATTTAATTCCTCTTATTAGATAGTCGATCAAATTCCAAGAGATCGGTTGGATGTCAAGGTCATTAATAATATATTCCTTCCTCGCGCCTGTAGTTTTATTTTCAGGATAGTCATGCATTGCTATTACATTTTCGATATTAGGATTATTTTCAAGAGCTTCCAACGTATCAAACAATAATTTTTCAGCTCCCCCAATTGGACGATAATGATCACATATATGCAATATTTTCATAAATCTTTACTTTATTTCTTTGTCTTTAATTTTTAGCGGAGTATTTGGTGTTGGAAACTCTATAATCGGCCCCGTGCGTTTAAAATAAAGAAAAAGTCCAAAAAAAACATAAGCTATTCTAATCAAAAATGTTAAAAGAAATGAAATTATTACTTTGGGCAACCTGATTATTAACTCTTTTATTTTTTTAAAAAGGAATCTTCTTACTTCTTTATCATTTGCCATTAATATCCTGTATCCGTCTTCAGATTCTAGATAAAAATTTTTAGGCCGAATAAGTAGGAGTGCAAATAACAGCATTTTTTTTTGCGTTCTTAGATTATAGAAAAGGATATCATATTTTCTTTTTCTATAAGTATTAAATAATCTTAAAATGTTCTTTAGATTTTTTAAAAAATACGGAGAGTATTTAAAAGCACGCAAATCATTTATTTTTCTTGCCTTTTTATATTTGAAATAATCGTCACTTTTCCATGGAGAGCAGAATACATCTAAGTCATAGTTATCCAGAAATTTTGCCAAAGTTTCTAAAAATATCGAATTTTCAGAAAAGTCTATATACAAAATTTTTATTGGCTTTTTACTATGTTTATTTTTTAAAAACTCGAGAGCTTTGTGTAACCTTTGGAATTTACTCAAATAATGTGCTTTTTTCATGTCTTCTTTAGGAAATCCTGGCATTTCAAATGGAATGGTCAGTGTACTTGAAAAATGAGAAGAATCTTTGATATCCATCAGGATCTTTCCGTCTCGCTTAATTATATCATAAACTTCTGTGTGAGGATATGGATTCAGTATTCCATAAGTATAGCCATCTAGCTCTAAACTTTCTTGAAATTCTATTGTCTTTTTAATTCCATTAAGTGAATCTCCTGGGAGTCCTATTATAAAGTAGCCCACAACTTTCATTCCTGCCATTTTTATATATTTGACTGCGCTAACTATTGATGCAAGAGTTTCACCTTTTTTAATACTGTCAAATACTTCTGCATTTCCAGACTCTATCCCCAATGCAACGCTCGTGCATCCAGCTTTTTTCATAAGCTTTGCAAGTTCGAGATCTAACTTGTCAGCTCTTATTCCGTTGTGGCAGTACCAATTCAGTTTGAGTTTATTTTTTATCATTAGACGACAGAACTGTTTGGCTCTATCCAATTTTAACGTAAAATTATCGTCCAGTATTTCAAATGTCTTTATTGCAAATATTTTTTTTGCGCTTTTTAACTCAGCAATAGTATCTTCTGGTGTTCTCGCTCTCCATTTTTTCCCACAAACTAGTCCTACGCAACAGTAAGTGCAGCGGTATGGACACCCCCTGCTTGTTATTAATGGATAGCGAAAATCTTTAAAGTTAAAATTCTCGATAGCGTCAAATGAGGGATAGGGCAGGTTATCTAATTCTTCAATATATTTTTGCTCTGTGACAATAACACTCCCTTTATCTAAATATGCAATGCCTGCTACTTCTTTGATAGATTGTCCTTTTTCAAACCTATTTACAAAATCAATAAAACTTATATCAGATTCACCTAAAAAGCAGTATTCTATTTCTGGGTTCTCTACTAAACTTACTTTGTAATCAAGAGTTATGTGTGGTCCTCCCGCTATATGTATAGCTTTCTTATATCGTTTTTTTATTTCTTTTGAGATAAGAAAAGCCATATTCGCAGTGGATGTTTTTATTGAAAAACCTATTATATCAGGAGCATATTTCTCAGCTTTTATTGCTGCTGATTCATACAGCTCATCTGCAGCGTTTAAATCAAGAATAAGTACCTTATGTCCTTTGTCAATTAAATTTCCCGCAAGATAGCACAATCCGAGATTTGTGCTGCCTTTTTGCCAGCCAGGGGGGTTTATAAGCAGTATCTTCATTATTATTTTCTTGTTTTTATATTTTTAATACCTAAAATCAACTTAATAAGAAATGTAGTTATATGAGATACAAGGCTGGACTTGATTGATTCCTTAAAATCATGCATTGGCTTAAACTTAAGCTCTCTCTTGGCCTTTCTTATATCAAACTTAGAATATTGTGAGTCCGATGCAATATGGTAAATTCCGTAATGGATAGATTCGTTATCTATTGCGAGTTTTATTGCTTGAATGACATCTTCTATATGAACAGCGCCGAGCCAATATGGCATAAAAAATCTGGTCGGTATTACTAAGTCGTGTTGAGGGACAACCATCGCAAACCTCAAACAAATTATGTTTATATCGTATTTATCGGCATATAGTTTGCAAAGTTTCTCGGCTAAGTACTTACTGTATCCGTACATTCCATCACTTGGATTGCAACAGTCTGTTTCCTTTACTAATTTAGGTGTTCCTCTAAAACCTACGGCACAAACAGAACTAGCATAGATAATCTTTTTGATATTATTTTTAACTGCTGCTTCGAGGACGTTAAGCATTCCTCTTGTATTTGTATTAAAGTACTCCAAATCATTAATGCCGTGGGTATCCGTAGAAACTGCTGCTAAGTGCAAAATCGTGTCAACTCCTTGAGATGCCATGATTAGATCATCAAGATTTTTAATGTCTCCTTGCGCAAATTCATAACCACCTTCTAAATAAGTTCTACTGAAAAGCCTAAGATTATAATTGGGTCCAAAAGTATTAACAAAAGCTTTTCCTATATATCCGCTTGAGCCAGTAACTAATATATGCTTCATAATTAAGTAATTAATTAAATTATTTTGTACTGCAATAGCTTTTTTATTATCAATATTGATATTTTTTTTATCCCTTTTAAAAATTCGATAATTAGGATTTCATCCTTCATTTGTTTTCGTAAATTTGATGTATTTTTAAATGGAGACACTAAAATCGCTTCTGGCTTAAATAGTTTTATAAAAGGAAGAGATAGTATCCTGTTTTTGCAGAGCATCTTACCTTCATGTCTTTCATCAACAATTGCAAGTATTTCAAACCCTCTTTTCTTAAGTTTTGGAATTGATATTCCCATTGTTCCATAAATTACGACTCGCCGTATGCCTTTGGAATAGTATTTAGAAAAATAAAGATCCATTATTATTGAAATAAGAGCCTTGTTGTCTGTTAATTCTTCTTCTTCTGTTTTGACCCTAGTTTTCTCAATTGTATCAAGTATCGATTGGGCTCCATCTCTCAATAGCTGAATTTCATTTGAAGATAGTTCTTCATTTCTCATCATTGCTTCGTACCCACTTATTTCATTGAGAGAAAGTCCATCTATAAAATTGTTATCTAAAGCCCATTTGTGCAGTTGGGTATTCATGTATGGCGTTGCAACCGTAAATTGTGAAATGTTAGGTTTTAAATCAATAGAATACTCAATTGTTTCTAAAGCGCTTTTAATGTTATCTCCGGGAAGGCCTATTATAAAAAAACAGAATGTGTGTATTCCAAGTTCTCTACATTTTTTAATAATATTTTTTGTATGTGCTTCATTGAGTGGGGCTCTTCCAACATTTTTACAGACCTTTTCGCTTTTACTTTCAATCCCCATGTTGATGCCAATGCATCCAGCGCTTCTCATTAGCTCAATTAAAGTTTCATCCAACGTGTCAACCCTTGTCTCGCATCTCCACACTAACCCATAATTAGCAGTAATTAAACCTTCACATATTTCAATAACTCTATTTTTGTCAAGCGTAAATTCAGGGTCGCGAATTATTATGTTTTTTACATCAAATTTATTAATCAAATAAGCGATTTCATCAAGTACATTTCTAGAAGATCGCTTTCTATATTTCATACCCTGTGCGAGAGGATAAGGGCAGTAACTGCAAGCAAACGGACAGCCTCTGCTTGTTTGCATAAAAAGAGTAGGGTGTTGCCTTGGCATCAAATGCCCTACCGTATAATTCTTATATGGAAGTAAATCCCATGATGGAAATGGTAAAGCGTCGAGATCCTCTATAAAAACTCCAGTTTTATTTTTGATTATTTTTCCATCTTCTTTGTACCAAACGCCTAAAACTTCTTTAAATCCATTTAGCGCTATGTTTTTTATTACATACTCAGGTTCGCCCAGAATTAATGCATCAACATAAGGATTGTTTATGATATCATTAGGGTTAATGCTTACATGAGGACCAAACAATATAACGCATGTTTTTATGGTTTCTTTTATTTTCTTAACTATTTCTAGATCCCACAGAAATGTTGGGGTCGATGTCCTAATACAAATTAGAGTCTCAGATATGTTTTTTAATTCCTCTAAAAGTTGCTCTTGTGAAAGACAATCGCCCAAACACTCGACTACTTTTACGTTTATTTTATTTTCACGAAGCACTGCTGCAATATACGGAATATCAATAGGTGGGACTTTTACTTCACACTCGATAGAATAACACTGCCCAAACCCTCCCATCATATCCTTATTTGATACCCTCCTCGGAGGGTTCGGCGGATTGATCAGTATAACCATATCCTCTGTTTTTTCTTTTTTCATAATGATATTTTTTTACATTGCCAATTGCATGGTATTTTGACAATTCCGCTGAAGGATGAGGTGTTAGTATTTCCGCTTATAGTAAACGAGTAACTTCTATCTTGAATATCATAAATAATTTTCCCAGTTTTATCATGTATCACTAAAGTCAGAAGATACCTACCCTGAAGGAAAAGCCCGCGCAATTTATATTCAACTTCGTAACATCCCGCTTCTGTGATTGTATCAAATGTGTCATCGCTAAGAGAATTAATCCCCCCTAAATAAATTCCATTTTCGCTATAGACTATAGCGCCAAATACGGGGAAACTTATTTTTTCATTTATTATTATGGTCGTTTTAATAGTAATATCTTCTCCGACTCTGAAGACACTTATTTCATTTTCATTGCTGTTGAACAGTTGTACATCTTGAAACAATATTTTTTTTGATGGTTTATTTTTTTGAGCCTCCTTAATTTTAGCAATTTCCACCTGCTTTTTTGAAGTTATATTTTTTGCTATGTTCAAGAAGTATTTATCTATCACTTCATTTGAATCTCCGGTAGATTCTACGGCACCTTGGCTTAGCAGTATTGTTTTGCTGCAGAGACTTCTTATGGCCTCCATATTATGACTTACAAAGAGAATGGTGCGGCCTTGTTTGGAGACTTCGTCCATTTTCCCTAGGCATTTTTTCTGAAACTCGGCGTCGCCGACGGCAAGTACTTCGTCAATGAGCAGGATTTCCGGGTCAAGATGGGCGGCCACGGCGAAAGCTAATCTTACATACATGCCGCTGGAAAATCTTTTTACTGGGGTATCAAGGAATTTTTCAACTCCTGAAAAGTCGACGATCTCGTCAAATTTCTTTTTAATTTCTTTTCGGGTCATGCCAAGAACTGCACCGTTAAGATAGATATTTTCCCGTCCAGAAAGTTCCGGATGAAACCCTGTGCCCACTTCGAGGAGCGAGGCTATTCTGCCTTTGATCGTAAAATTTCCTGAGGTGGGTTCAGTTATTCGGCTCAGGACTTTCAACAGTGTTGATTTGCCTGCGCCATTTCTGCCAATTATTCCGACCTTGTCGCCCTGTTCTATTTCAAGATTAATATCTTTTAGCGCCCAGAATTCTTCGAGCGCCGTTGTTTCAGTATTTGGCGACAGCGGGTGACGAATTCTCTGAACCATTCCTCGGCAGGTGTGGGCGATGGAGTCGCGCAACGAGCTGTATTTGTACATGCCGGACGCGGCCTTATCGTGCCCGATTACGTATTTCTTCGATAAATTATGAATTTCGATGATATTCATAATTTATCAGTTTTGGGTTTTAAGTTTTGAGTGTTTGGAAAAAGATATCATGATTTTAAGTTTAAGGTGTTGGGTTTAAGGTGTTAGGTTTGGAGAGAATAGATTTTATTAAAGAATGAAGCATTTTTGAGACAGAAAGTAATTTGTCAGAGAATTCATTTCTTTTTTCGAGAGATATTATGCCTACTTTATTTGCAATATAAAGCTGCGTTTTTAACTCTGCAGCGGACCCCTTGGCTATGTAAAGGAAGCGTATAAATTCCTTGTTTGAGTTTCTTTCTGAGCCTTCGGC
>JAJXWI010000093.1 GCA_021781705.1 bacterium
AAATCCAGGCTTTCAAAAACTGGAGAAAATGGTATCTGGAATGTTTTTGGGAGAAATCTTAAGAGTACTTATCCGTGACCTTATAAAAAGAGACTTGATATTTCAAGATGAAAGTGCTGTTAAGGCGTTTAGCAGGCACTCCAGTCTGAAAACTAAAAACATGGATTTGATTGAATCTGACACCAGTGATAATCTTGGAGATGTTGAGGCTTTTCTTGCTAAAGCTGGGATAAAGAATATCACTTTGGAGTCTAAAAAGCTTCTTAAGCATGTTAGCAAGCTCATTTCATCCAGGTCTGCAAAATTGGCTGCCATTTCTATTGCTGCCGTTGTTTTATGGATGGATCCTGAACTTAAGAATAAACATATTATAGGAATAGACGGTTCTCTTTTTGAAAAATCTCCGGGATATAAAGAAATGATGGAAGATGTTTTTAAAAGCTTATTCAAGAAAAACGCTAAAAACATCATTCTTGAACAGTCTAAAGATGGCTCTGGAGTGGGTGCCGCGATAATCGCAGCCATTGCCGCGTCCAGCGAAGGATAGTTGTTGAAATAGATTAAATTTGAAACAGCCTGGTTCTATGTTGAGGCTTTTACATTTATGAGAAATAGTCCAAATTTATTAAATCTCAGTACTGATGAATACTACATGCACATGGCATTGAGAGAATCTATGAATGCCTACAGGGAAGGGGAGGTTCCGGTCGGGGCTGTTGCCGTTTATAAAGATGAGGTTATTGCCAAAAGCTATAACCAGATAGAGATGCTCAATGACGCTACGGCACACGCCGAAATACTGGTCATAACTCAGGCCTCCGCGCATCTGAAAGGCTGGAGGCTTAACGAAGTGACCATATATGTTACTAAAGAGCCCTGTTCAATGTGCGCCGGGGCCATGGTAAATTCCAAGCTCGGCAGACTTGTGTTCGGTATAAAAGACACCAAGTATGGCGCGGCAGGAAGCGCTCTGGATATAACCAATTTTGAAGGGGCTCTTCATCGAGTGAATGTAACCGGCGGGGTTCTTGAAGAAGAGTGTCTTGAAGTCTTTCAGAATTTTTTTAAAGATTTGAGAAAAATTAAAAAATAGGTGGTGGTTGGATAGATATTCACCAACCTATGTGCAAATGTCGAATATTGGTGAATGAGATGGAGAACCCTGCTTCGCCAGCGAGGGTATAGTCAATGATGTGGATGGTTCCGCTTCGTCGGAACCGAAAATAAATGGGCGAGACGGCCTTGCTAAAACGCATGGTAAAAGCTCGTCCCCCCACATGCGGCAGCAACTAACTTCTAATTATAAAAAGCCATTCCTGCGTAGCTTACGCAATGTGAATAATCGCCAGTAAGATCGCCAGAAGTTGTGTATTGTATCAATTTTGAGTTAAGTTTTGCTCCTGTATGGACTGCTTTATTCAGAGTTTCAAGCATAACTGTTATTGGAGTTGCTCCGCATATTGTAGCTTCTGTTTTTTTCAGATAGCTTTGAAATCCGTTTGGATCAAATGATAGTATTTCTTCAATTGCTTTTCCGTCGAGATTTGCCAGGTTTTCTTTGATGTTAGTAGTAAATGGCATATAACCGAATGATCTGCCGAAATGGGTAAAGTCCGAGCTTGTGACCCATAAAATGTCTTCAGTGAAAAGGTTTGATAAATTTTTGGCTAAATCTTCGAACATATTAGAGGTTAGGTGTCCGCAGACCATAGGAAATACCGGTGTTTCATTGAAAATATATTTTATTAGAGGTAATTGTACCTCAAGTGAGTGTTCCTGCATATGCGCACTCTCTTCGTTTACAAAAAAAACAGAAGAAAGATTGGAGGCAAGATCTTTTTCAACTTTTATATTGCCGAACGGTGTTTCGCAGTAGTCATACGAGGGCAGGGCTATTCCTGAAAATCCGACATAGTGGGATGGCGTAATTACTATTATGCATTTGTATTTATTAGCTGACGCTTCGTTCATTGTAATGGAAGCCGTTTTTCCCGAATACGCGTACCCTGCGTGCGGAACTATTACCGATCGTACAAGCGAATTTACAGGCAATATGCTCTTAACTCCCGTTAGAAAACCTTTTATTTCTTTTTCAAGGGCTTTCGAATTACCATTATAAAACTGTCCTGCAACAGTCATTCTTCTGATGTTCATAGTATTCTCCTAACAAGCTAATTCAGTGTTGCTTATAAGTATTATTTGTGTGGATTGTTCTAGCGTACTTCCTATTGTTCCTCCATCGATGCATCCGTTATGAAATGGATCGACTCCTTGTGCCTTACACGCAGTCGCACCGTTAGCGGCTCCTGCTATGGTTCCAGCATCGCACGTGTATGTCTCAAAATCGGATGATGTATATGCTGTGCTTCCGACATAGCATACCTTCTGGGTTTCGTAATTGAGTGGCTCCGTCGCCTACGCCACACGGAGTCTGTGCCTCTCCCCCAAGCGTACATGTTAAACTCCTCGCTGCGATAGATCCGGCGAGGCACGCTAAATTACTTATGTTGTCGCATAATATTTGTAATTGTGGTTGATTATAGGCTAGTTGTGATTTTGCTTTCTTCATGTTTAGACTGAATAACGTTATGATTTTTTGTACCGCACTCCCCTTTTTGGGAGTATTAAGTTAATATTTAGAATCTTTTTGGGAAAAAATGAACTGATCACTATAAAACCTTTTCCCATCGTCAAAGTCAAGTATAAATTCAGCAATTAGACTATGTATTTGCTGAGACATATCATAAAATTGAGTTATTTCAACACAAACACTTTTTCTCCATCTTTGCCTTCAAATTTAAGTTTTGCCTGCCCTGACTCTTCCAATTGCATCTGAAGGGTTTTGTGTCTTTTATTGACGAATACAATGCTTGTCCCGAATTCCTGTTGAATAAGCCGTGCAGGATTGCTTGTTTTTCCCTCCGAGATTTTTTGCCACATTCTGTATTTGTCAGGAGAAAAGGAATACATGAAATAGGGGTCAAGAAAGACAAGGTATTTGAATGTTGGCAGCGAATAGAACAGATAGGGTGTATCATCCCAGGAGCTTGTAAATATAAGTTTCTGCGGGTGTAATGAGTCTATACTTGGTTCACTGTTCTTATTTATCCACTCAGCAGAATCAGAATACGTAATATTGGTTTTATAAATTTCTTTTTTCAGTACAAGGGTGGAATAAGCGCCGAATAAGATCAACAGAATAGAAAAAGTAACCAGAAAGAATTTTCCTCTGTTCCATGCAGATATCATGTCCTGAAAATAAAGGATTAAAAAGAGAGCGGCCAGAGGAATGAAGTAGTCTGTAAATTTAACTACGCACATTGTTAGTATCATGTATGTGACACTCAAGCAACCGAAGAAGAGTTTTAGACGGAAATTCTCTACTGTTTTTCTCTTTTCCAGGAGGGAGACGAACGCCACGGCATTTAGGATAAACAAGGGAAGGTAAACTGTGAATATTTTTATAAGGGCAGGGGGATAAAGCTCCATTCCTAAATTAAGCCGGTATATTGTTCCTCCTAATATTGCCGCTTTCAATATCATTATGTTCTGGATATAGAGTCCCGATATATTGGATGGAAAGTAAGGGTTGATTATCATTCCTGCCATAATGCCTGCAAATGCATAAATGGATGACCAGTGTTTCCATCCTTTACTTTCTTCAGATTTCCAATGAGTAATCAGGTCATATAGGAGTGCGATAGGAATTATCTGCCAGCAGCCTGTGTAAGAAATTGCGTAAACGTAAGAGAGGGCAAACATCAGAACCCTTTTGTTTTTAACAAGGCAGTTAAGAAATGTTGCAAGCAGTATGATTGAGAGCAAGTGAGGCCTGCACATGAGAAGTCTGCCTTCAAAGGCCGGGCCCGAAACAAATATTATCAGCAAAAGAGCAAAAAACAGGTATCTTATTTTTAAAGTTCTCAGTAAACTTCCCCACGCGATAGCGCAGAGAAAAGCGGCTGCCAGTATGAATGCTCTGCACCCGACCAGCTCTCCGAACCACCTAATAAAGGGGATTAGGATAACATGAAACAGCCATTCCTTGTCGAAAAAAGCATTATTCCAAATGGAGCAGGCTGTCCATGGAAATTCAGAAGGCAGTATCAATCCATATTTTGCCATCATATCAGCCAGGCGAATATGATAATACGAGTCAACTTCGAACATGGCAATAGATTCGCTCAGGATGAACCATATCACTGTCGTCCAGATAATGGCAGATATAAAAAGAGTCAGCCCACAATAAGATTTGCTACTCTTTTTTATTATATTTTGCAATTAAACTTTCCTCAAAATTACCTTTTTTGCGCGACAGCTTTAATTATTCAAACTTGATTTTCATTCCGAACTGGGAGACAAAGGGTTCGAAATAGTTGTTGAGCTGATTTGTTATAGATTCACGGGTCGGAAACATACTGTGGTCTGCAAAGAATTTCTCGGCGCTTTTCTTCATGCTGGTTCTCAATTCAGACTCAATATCCTTGTTCATTACATAGTCGGCTATTACATTGAATCCGCTGCGTTTTGTTATGTATTTAAAAGAGGTTGGATCAACGGAAAAATCCAGTTCTTTGGGAGCTGGGAGCTTTATAGCCAAAACATTGTTGAACCTTCTTACAGAATAAGGTTCTATTTCTTTTAAGTCTATCCCGTAATACATGGTCACTGTTCCAATAAGTATTCCCTCTCTTCTGCCAAGTATCGGGCTGTTGTCAGTTATTTCAACGACTACCTGAGTCGTAAGTTTATTGGTAACAAGAAACCTCAAACTCTCACTTTTCAGAAGAGTTAATACGCTCTTTTCTATACGTTCATAAGCGAAGACATTGCGAACGGTTTTATATGCTGCCTGAAACAGAGGAAATAGGATAATTCCAATTACTATTAGAAGAATAACCTTCCAGCATACATATTTGCGGAAAAATTTCAGTGTCCGTTCTTTCATATAATTAGTTATACCGAACAGGTTCTGAGTGTTATATAAATAGCTATAATCAACACAATTGCTATCAGAAGGAACCGGGGTTTTACTTTCATTTCAGGCTCTATGTTAAGTTTTAGAAAAATGGTTTGAGTGCCAAACTGTTATAAAATAGTCTGCAACGAACACTCAGCAAGTTATTAACTCACTTTTAGTTGGCATTATCATCCATTTCCTTCATTTCTGCTTGGTATCTTGCATTCATTGAATCTTGAATGTTAGAAAGTTTAGTTTTTTGAATGAGATACTGTTGTCCCGGAGCACCCTCTTGAATATCAAAACCAGCATTTTTCTTTGAATTTTCAATATCGGCTTTTCCCGCTGATAAATTGTTGACAGGTGTTGTTGTTTTTTGAACCGTCCCGACTCGTTCTGCATCATTGAACCCATATTTTTTTTGCGCAGCTTCATCCAGTTTAGATGATTTTATGGTTGTAATTGCCTTGTCTTCAGTATCGGGAGTTTTTGAGTACTCTACAGTCATATCTGCATGAGTTTTACTTATGACATTCGCTTGGTAGTAGGTTTTTCCGTCCAGAGTTGTTATATCATCTCCGTATGCAAGGCTGACTCCTAGACAAAGAAAAAGTGCGCTATAGATAAGAGTAACTTTCACAATAACATCCTCCTATGATAATTTTTACTTTATTTTATATCGCAACTCCCTTTAGGAGAGCTTGGGTATGTCTTTTTTTCTATTCCATGGGCTTACGCCCATGGCTAATGTGTCTATATTTATATTCTAGCCACGGGTGTAAGCCCGTGGAAAACATTCTCACCTAAAAATCAAGCCCTCATGCAGGGAGTGGCGACACTTTTAGTTTTTCCGCCAACGTATTTCCTCCACAGAATCGGTGCCAGTCACATTTAGGCTGGGCATATATTTTACTGAACACTTACTATTTTCGGTTCCGACGAAGCGGAACCCTCCACGTCATCGACTATACCAACGGCCCTGACGAAACAGGGCCCTCCACCTTCTTAAATTACCTCTTTTTCAATGGTATTGTGAAATAAAAACGGCAGCCTGTTTCTTTGCCTTCGGGCGGAGAAACGATGGATATTTGTCCATTCCAGAGTGCTGTTATGCTTTTGCATAAAGCCAGGCCAAGTCCGGTTCCTCCCTTATTACTTTGCAGTCTTTCAAAGGGACTAAAAAGTTTCTGCTGATCTTCTTTGCTTATTACCGGCCCGTTGTTAGTTACTGATATCATAGCGCAGCTGCCTGAATCCATAACAGCCTCCAGAATTACATTGCCGTTTGCCGGAGTGAACTTGAAAGCGTTTGAAAGTAAATTGATTATTATCTGCGAGAGTTTAGCTTCATCAACCTCCCATATTTCCGGAAGGTCCGGGGATATTTTAAATTCCAGATTTATGGAATGAGCAGCAGCCTTTTCTCTGAACAAAAGATTCATCTTTTCGAGCAACGCGCCAATCTTCACATTGGAAATGTCCAGTTCCATTTTTCCTGCTTCAATTTTAGAAAAATCAAGGATGCTGTCTATTATAGTAAGAAGGTTCTCGCTCGATGTAAGGATATCTTTTAAAGCTTCTTTCTGATATTCATTGAGTTTTCCACAATGTTCGCGCAAAAGGATCTGAGGAAAACCAAGAATGGCGTTCATGGGAGTCCTCAATTCATGGTTCATATTGGCTATGAACTCAGACTTTGCCCTATTTGCAGATTGAGCTAGATTCCTGGCTGCTATTAGTTCAAGTTCCTGACGCTTTCTTTCGGTAATGTCTTGTACAGTCCCAATCATTTTTACCGGAATGCCGTTTATATCCGTTGTTATAGCACCTTTTGCCTGAATGCTCCGGATTTTGCCGTCAGGCAGGACAATGCGGTATTCAGCGGTATAGGGAGTTTTATTAGAAATAGAATCATCCACTGCATTTTTGAATATGTTTATATCTTGTGGATCAATGCATTGCAGTAAGTTTTGGTAACTCCATATTTTATCTGGATGAAGCCCGAAAATTCGGTAGAACTCATCTGAAGAATAAACTTTATCATTCACAATATCCCATTCGAAGCTTCCGACATTGGCAATTGCCTGAGCTTTAATCATATTTTTCCGGTTCTTCTCAATATTTTCTAAGGCAATGTTGAGTTCATTACGGGAGGCTGTGGTTTCTTTTAAGTTTAAAACCATGTCATCAAAAGACTTTGAAAGCAGTCCTATTTCATCATTGGATTTGACTCCTGTTAAAGTATCAAATTTGGCCCGTCCTACCAGTTCTGCACTTTTCTGGAGTATCCGAATAGGAATGGAAATTGTTCTGGAAATTATGTAGGCCGCAATTAGTGATAAAAACAGCATTGCCCCAGCGATCCATATCATATAATTTCTTGTAGTAGTCACGGCAGCAAATGACTCTAAGGTATTTATCTTTGCCACCAATCCCCATTTTAGCATGGGGAGGTATCTCCATACAGCAATTACTTCTTTTCCGGCATAGTCGGTTTCTATGCCAGAGCCTTCTTTTTCATTCACTGCCCGAAGCATTGGAACTTCCTTCAATTTACTTAGAGGCAATCTATACGTGAGTTCAGAATCTTTGCCATGCAGGATTGGAGAAATAAACAAGGCATAATCACCGTTTCTCATGCCAATAATAGTTTCGCCGGTTGAACCCAATCCTGTTCTTTCCTTAAGAATCGAGAAAATATTTTCCATATTCACTTCGATAGCAAGAAATCCAATTTGTTTATTGTCTGTACGGCTTATGATAGGGCGTGTAATAATAACTTCAATTTTACCTTCGTATCTGAAAGGATTGGATATCCAGGTTTCTCCTTTGCTAATTGCGTCCATATTTACTTCAAATAAAACAGAGAGGTTCTTATTTGTTTCTATTTCTCTATGCTCCTCAGCCGCAGAATAGATAACATTTCCACTATTATCCAACAGCATGAAGTCAATCAGATTTTCATTTTCTATATATTTTGAATAGTGGAAGTTTAGGTTGTCTAAAGCCGTAAGGTACGCAGGGTTTTTTGTGTCATTTTTGTGTTGAATCAGTAGAGGAAAATTATCCAATATATTTAGGGAATAAGCCTCTGCTTTAGTGTCTCGTATAAAATGACCAAAATAATCATTTATAGCTCTAACTTTAAGTTCCGCGGCTATTTCAAGTTTCTGAATTTCCAATTGTTCTATGTTAGATTTGACATTGAAGAACATTAGTAATCCAAAAAAAAGAATCGTAGTCAGCACAATCGCCGTATAAGAAATAAATAGTTTTGACCTTATCTTCATTGTGTACCTAAAAATTTAAAGTTCAGCATCTTAAATTCTTTTCCCGTCAGCCACCTTGGAGAGACGCACTTTTACCATGCGTTTTAGCAGAACCGTCTCGTCCGCTTATTTTCGACCCCGACGGAGCGGGCCCTCCACACTATGACTATTTCAATGGCTCTGACGAAGCAGGGCCCTCCACATCTATATTCTGCTTCATCAGTGGGAACGTAAATTTAAACGTACTTCCTTTTCCCAACCCTTCTGATTCTACATAGATATTTCCGCCGAGCAATTCTACTAGTGTCAAGTCAAGCCTCTAATGTCGGATAAAGTCTTTTAAGTTTTACACGAGCATCAACTGTTGTAAAGTGCCAGTTTATTTTTGCGTTCAAATTGTCCCTGCGATTCTGCCACGCGGACACT